>JAXDAH010000098.1:0-6153 GCA_034679905.1 Methanomicrobiales archaeon
CGGATATCGCGGACAAGCTGCGGCGCGAACCGGAGGAGCTGATGAAGTATCTGGTCGGCGAACTCGGCACGGCCGGCAAGATCGAGGGCAACCGGGCGGTCTTTTCGGGCAAGTTCGATCAGGCGACGATCAGTTCGGTCATCCGCAACTACGTCGACGACTACGTGATCTGCTCGGAGTGCGGGCGGCCGGACACCCGCCTCGTCAAGGACGGGCGGGTGCTGGTGCTCCGCTGCGAGGCCTGCGGCGGCCACCGCCCGGTCCGCAAGCGCAAGCCCCGCACGGAGGAGGTCGGGAAGAAGTTCGAAGAGGGCGCTATCGTGGACCTGGAGATCCAGTCCCTGAGCAAGCGGGGCGACGGCGTCGTGCGCGAAGGGAAGTACACCATCTACGTCGCCAACGCCAAGCCCGGCCAGAAGGTGCAGGTGCGGATCACCAAGATCGCCGGCTCCATCATCTTCACAGAACGCGTGTAAAAGGGAATAGATCGGGCAGTCAATAGATCGGGCAGTCTCCCGCCCCATACATTTCTACCGACCCGGTGCACGGGTGCTATTCTATTATCCGTTCACTGCAGCCCCGCCAGGAGCTCGTCGCAATCGGATGCGATACGGCTGCAGGCATCGCGGACCGCGCCGACGGGATCCCGGCTGCCGCGGGTGGTCACCAGCAGCTCGGGATCGGAGAACTGGTACTCCATCCGGTAGCGTGCGATGTCCACTTCGGGATCTTTCAGGAGCTCGGTGGCGAGGAGGTTCATGAAGGTGTGGCCTTCGCCTATGAAGAGGATTCGCGCCCGCTGCTCGTTCAGTTCCAGAACCTTTATCTCCATTGCACCTTAGCATAGGTCGACGGGACGTAAAAAGACTTTTTATACCCCTGCGTCCTGCGCCGCCGGGGAGAATCTCAAAATCGGATGCACTCCATATCCATCCCCAGGTGCGGGAGGTCCCAGGGCATGAGGTGGCTCATGTGGACGGTTCTATAGTCCCCGACACCGAGGGACTCCGCCAGGGAACAGGCCTCTGCGTAGTTCATGTGCTTGGGCAGCTGGATCCCCGGCGGCACGATCGCGTCCAGGAGGAGGAGATCCACCCCCCGCAGCAGCGCGAGGCTCCGCTCCGGCAGATCCATCTTCGTATCCGCGGTATACCCGACGGACGCCCCGTTGTACTCCATCAGCAGCCCGCAGCAGTAGACCGGGGGGTGGTTGACGAGAAACGGGGTGATCCGCAGCCCGTTAAGATCGAAAGGGCGGTAGGGCGGGAGGGGGTGCTGCTCGAAGGAGAGGAAGGAGAAGAACGAGGAGCAGTACTCCACCACCCCCGCTGCCCCGTATACCGGGGGCGTATTCTGGACGCGGTAGAAGTCGCCGTAGCCGGCGTAGTGGTCGTAGTGCCCGTGCGTCCAATAGACCGCGTCGATGTGCGGCGACTCGCTCCGCAGCAGCTGCTGCCGCAGGTCGGGCGAGGTGGCGATCAGGATGTGCTCTCCTTCGACCTCCACCAGGATCGAGGTGCGGAGCCTCGACCGCCCCGCCGCCACCGCCGCGGCGCAGTTGGGGCAGCAGCAGCCCACCTTGGGGGTGCCCACCGCGTCCCCCGTGCCGAGCAGCGTGATCTGCATCCTACACCCAGCTGCCGTACTTCAGGGCGTTGCGCTCCTCGAAGAGGAGCGCGCCCCGCTCCATGTCCTCCTCGTCGATCTCCTGCTTCTGCCGCATGAGTGCGGAGATCGCTGCCTCTTTGACCATCACGCGGAGATCGGCACCGGAGAACCCCTCGGTCCGCGCCGCCAGTGCGACGAGGTCGGCGCGGCAGTCCAGTGTCGCCGTCACCGACGCCAGGATGTCACGCCGCATCCGGCAGTCCGGCAGGGCGAACTCGACCACCTGATCGAAGCGGCGCCAGGCCGCCTCGTCCAGCAGCTGGGGATGGTTGGTGGCGCCGATGAGCAGGACGCCATCCCGTACCAGACTGCTGCGGTCGATGTTCTTCAAGAGCATGTTCACCGCACGCTTCATGGCGCCGTGGTCGTCGGTGACCCGGCTCTTCGCCACGTAGTCGAACTCGTCGATGAACAGGATGCAGGGGGCGAGCTTCTTGGCAAACTCGAAGACGCGGTCGATGTTCTTGGAGGTCTCCCCCAGGTACTGGGAGGTGATCATGGAGAGGCGGACCTCCAGGAGGGGCATGCGCAGGTGGTGCGAGAGGGCGAGGGCGAGCGAGGTCTTCCCCGTTCCGGGGGGGCCCACGAAGAGGATCTTGCCGATCTCGTAGATGCGATGGGCGCGGAGGAATTCGCGGTGCTGCAGCGCGGTCTCGATCTCGTGCACGAACTCCAGCTGCCGCGGGGTGCAGACCAGATCGGCGAGCCGCTGCTCGATCTCCTCCGGGGCGCTGACGATGAGGAGGTCCATGGCGGCGCGGAGAGGTTCGCTGTCCGCGATCACGCGGGATATCTTCGCATCCAGGTAGGATCGGGTCTCCTCGAAGCGCGGATTGGTCTCTTTTGCTGCCCGGTAGGAGATGTCTGTGGAGTCGAAACCTTCGAAGAAGTAGGCGAGAGCGGGGTTGTGCTGGATGCGATCCCGTCCCCCCCGCTTCAGGAACCATCGCGCCGCCGGCTCGATCGCCGTGATGGAGAGCCGCTGCCCGAACTCCTCGTAGCCCACGAACGGGTTCTTCTTAATCCGCTCGTAGGCGTTCGGGATCCCGAGCACACGCAGGATCGCCCCTTCGCTCATCGTGACGGGCCGCTTCAGATCCGGACCGCTGCCGTTGACACCGTAGAGGTCCCGGCACCTCGGGGTGAGATCGTTCCAGTCGAGTGCGGGGTTCTGGTTGACGATCTCGGCGGTGAGCAGCGCCTCCATGATGTCCAGGATATCGTTCGCTTCCTCGCCTGACATGAATGCAACTTTGTACCTTGGACAGGAATCGGAATAATAGTATCTCAGGCCGTGGTGACGATGCACTCGCCCTCCAGCACGATGAGCGTATGCTCGTGCTGGGAGACGAGCGATCCCGGCACGTCGTGCAGCACCGGATACGCCCGCAGCACGCCGCTGCGGACGAGAGCGCCGAGCGCGATGTCGCGTTTGTCGCTCCCCATCCAGCGGCGGGCGAACGGCAGACCCTTGCGCTCCCGGATCTGGTCCAGGAGCCGGCGGGCGGCCGGCAGGCGGACCGGTCGGACTGCCACCTGCTGGAAGATCTCCACCCGGTGCCCCTCGCTCACCATCCCGCTGCCGCTGGTGGCGAAGGGTTCTATGGCAAAGACCGTCCCGGGCGGGATCGTGGCGCCGCTCCCGGAGGCGATGTTCGGGATGTGGGGATCGGTGTGGATCTGGTACGGCGCGAGCCCGTGGCCGGAGAGGTTGGCGACGGGCCGGTATCCCCGCACCTCGATCTCCGCCTGGATCGCCCTGCCGATCTCGACGACGGGTGCGCCCGCCTTCGCCTGCTCGATCGCGGCGGCGAGCGCCCGCTCCGATGCCTCGACGAGGCGGGCGTTGTCCCCGAGGTCGATCGTGGTCGCCGTATCCGCGATGTAGCCCTCGATGTGGACGCCGAGATCCAGCTTCACCACGTCGCCCGCCCGGAACTCCCGATTGTCCCCCTCCATCGCCGTATCGTGGGCTGCGTTCTCGTTGATGGAGAGGTTGAGGGGGAAGGCGAGGTCCGCACCCGCCTCCGGCACCATGGACTCGATCGTCTCCACCGCCGTGAACACCGAAGCCCCGATGCGGACTTCGTCCCTCCCCTTCCGCAGCAGCCGGGCAGCGAGTGCGCCCGCCTCCCGGTAGAGATCCAGTTCCGTGTCGTTCATAGTTCCAACTCCATCGGGTAGCGCGTCAGGCAGTCGAACCCGTCCTGCACCACGACACCCATGTCTTCCAGCCGCACGCCGCCGACACCCCGATAGTAGAGACCGGGCTCGAGGGTGATCACGCCCCCCGGCGACAGCGGCATCCCGCGAGGCCCAACGATCGGCAGTTCGTGCACCTCGAGCCCCACGCCGTGCCCGAGGTTGTGGATGAAGCCCTCCGTGCCGATCTCGAAGCCCCGCTCCCGGAAGAGATCGACCACCTGCTGGTGCAGGTCCGCGCCGCTCACTCCCGGGCCTGCCCGGAGAGCTGCCAGCGCTTTGGCGTCGCGGACAGCGGCGTACATCTCGCGGATCCGCGGGTCTGCCTCTCCCTTCACCACGGTGCGGGTCATATCCGCGTGGTAGCCCGTCTCCTCGGAGCGGGGGAAGACGTCGATCACGATCGGCTCGTCCTCGCGGAGCGGTCCGCTGCCCCGCACGTGGGGTATGGCGGCATCCTGGCCGCAGGAGACGATCGTGTCCGTCGCCTGGTAGCCCTGCTCCAGCAGCAGGCGGTGCATGGCACGCCGCACCCGCTCGGACGTGAGAGGGGCGCTGTCGCGGTGGAGGATGCCCTTGCGAGAGGTCGAGCCCCGGATCAGGGAGACGGCGCAGTCGATAGCCGACTCGGCAGCCCGCTGGGCTGCGGTGATCCAGGCGATCTCCTCCCCGCTCTTCTTCGCCCGCATGGACGCGACCGTTCCGGTATCCAGCAGCACCCGCCGGGAGTCCTGGAGCGCCTGCGCCAGCGCGAAGGGGAAGGTGGGCGGCACCAGGACGTCGCCGTCCACGAGCCCCGCGATGGTCCGTGCCAGGGCCTTCCAGGGGTCCTCTTCCTGCTTGAGGTGCTCCAGGTAGCCGGCGTCCGCACGGGTGATCGCTTCTGCAGCGGACTCCTGCATTGCCCGTGCATACTCCATCTGGGAGACGACGATCAGCCCCCGCCGACCTGCCTTCCGAATATAGGGGACGGGATCCGAGGTGACAAAATGGGTGAGGTAGCGCATGTCCGCATCGGCGGAGGAGGCGTACAGGACATAGGCCGAAGCCCCGCTTCGCCGAACCGCTTCATCCAGTTCTTCCATTAGCAACACCGTATGCCGTGCAACCACAAGTACTTTTATGCGGAAGACTCATGTACTGGGTAATGGACGAGGTAAACAAGACGTTCTTCAAGGCAAAGTTCATTCGGCTCACCCTCCTCCTGAACCTGATCGTCCTCTGCGTAGCTGCGGCCATCATCGTTCTGTTCCTATTCCCCTCGGCAATCACCCTCGGCATCTCGGGTCTGCTGGGGGTCGCCGTCATCCTGCTCTCCCTGTACTTCCTCCGCTCCTACAGGGCAGCCAAGGTCTGGCTGGAGGAGCATGCATGACTCTGCCCGAGGGGATGCCAGGATCGGTGCTCGCATGCTGGATCGAGTGAAGCTCGAGATAGAACTCCTCAAGCGGCACATCCAGGTGCTGCGGGTGGTGGTGATCCACCAGCCCATCGGCATCATGAAGCTGGCGGAGAAGCTGGATCTCCCCTACCACCGCATCCGCTACTCGCTGCGGGTGCTGGAGCAGATGGGCTATATCCGCGCATCCCCTGCAGGCGCGGTGGCAACCGCCCGTGCCGAGGAGCTGATCCGGGACCTGGACACCCATATCGATGCGCTCGTGGGGGAGCTGGAATCGCTGAAAGGGGACACATAACGTTTAAGTCGATAGGAGACCAACTATACTGGTCACAACAATTGTGCCGCCATAACTCAGTTGGTAGAGTGGCTGGCTGTTAACCAGCATGTCACAGGTTCGAGTCCTGTTGGCGGCGCTTTTTAATGGGCCCGTAGCTTAGTCCGGTCAGAGCGCCCGGCTCATAACCGGGCGGTCATGCGTTCAAATCGCATCGGGCCCACTGCCGTTACTCCCTTCTCCCCGAATCGCGTCTCCTGCAGACTCCCTCGCCGGCACGAACCCGGATCGAGCCATTACCATTTATACCGGCAATGCCATAGGAGATCATGTGCAGCGGAGGAGAGCGGATCGGGTATGGAGGCGCCGGCGTGCCTGAGGGAATAGCGCCGATCCCTCCGTCAGCGGGGAAATACGGCGTATATTTGCCGCCGATCGCCCGCACCCTGCTGATCGGGGCTGCCGCGGTCGTCGTGCTCGCCGGCATGCACGGAGCCGCGTCCATCGTCAGCCCGCTCCTCTTCTCCGCGTTCCTGGCCGTCATCGGTTCTGCAGCGCTCCAGTGGCTGGAGCGGAGAGGGCTGCCCCGCTGGCTCGCCTTCGTGGT
>JAXDAH010000099.1:0-3843 GCA_034679905.1 Methanomicrobiales archaeon
AGTTCGTCGTCTCCACGCGGAGCCAGCTCGTCAGCGCTCTCGCAAACGCCAGGGTCGGCGACGTCGTCTACGTGGAGCCGACGGCCAACATCGACCTCACCGGGATGACATTCACGCCCCGGCTCAACAGGATCGCCAGCAACCTGGTCATCCCGGCCGGGGTGACGCTGGCCAGCAACCGCGGCGAGAACGGTTCCCCCGGCGGCCGCATCTATCAGGAACGGACTCCAGACGATCCGAATTCGGGATACGTCTTCTGTATGCTCAGCGCCGGGGGCGAGAATGTACGGATCACCGGACTCCGGATCGACGGTCCCGATCATACCACACAACGAATGACGGCAATACGTTCTGGCGTCGGAGTTCCATATCGGGACTTCGAGATGGATAACTGTGAAGTCTACGGATTTAGCCACACCGGTGTTTCAATCAGGGACGTGGGTGTCAATTGTGGTATCCACCTCCACCACAACTACTTCCATCACTGCCAGGCGGATGGGTATGGATACGGAGTGGAAGAGTGGCACACCGGCAATCTCCTGATAGAAGCGAACCTCTTCGACTACATCCGACACGCCGTCAGCGGGCGTGGATACAGCGACGAGAGTTACGAGGCCCGGTACAACCTCGTGTTGGAGCACACGAGCACACAGGGGGGTCATTCCTTCGACATGCACCCGGTACCGGATGGCTCGGGATATGCCGGAGACCGGGTGGATATCCACCATAACACCGTCCGCCAGACCATCGATTACGCTGTTGCCATCCGTGCCGTGCCCAGGACGGGGGCGTACATCGACCACAACTGGTTCTTGATAACCAGCCGTCCGCCGGTGGAGCAGCAGAACGGTCGGGGGAAGATCTCCATGACCATGAATGTTATCGGCTCCGATCGGACGATAAGCCCCTCTGGACCGATTGCTTACCTCACTTAGTGTCCACTCTTTTATTCGAGCTCTTCTCCACATGAAGACCTTCCCCACGGGTGCATGCACGAGACTGCACTGCATCGGTGTCGCAAAGAGAGCGGAGCCTCTCTGGTTCTGCGAGAGTGGTTAAGGCACCCTGACAGGCCGGAAGCCTCCCGATGTACGGTAGCTATCAACGCCTCGGTCATCGGCCCCGTGACGTTGAGAAAAGGACATCTGCCTTTCCATGCAGAGCTGGCCGGCAGTTTTTGAGCGGCCTTAAAATCTTTTAAAAGGCGGGATTACGGAGAGAGATCAGGTCTCCACACGTTTCAGCCAGATCTCTCTCCAGAAGAGCAGGCAGGACCGATCACAATCACTGTGCCTCTTTCCGTCGCAGTATACCCCTTCCAGAAAGACGGTTGGGCTCTTCAACTTTCGCACCTCTCCATTGGACTCCAGGGTGATAGATCTGACATTCTTGAACACGCGATACTTCTTGCCACAGAAATCAAGCATCTCAGGCATGAAGCCCAAGCCCTTGTATTTACCATTCTGTAGTGTTGACTGGATCTCTTCTATGGATCGTACTTGAACCCATTCTCCCGGTTGCAGGTCTAATACTTCTTGCATAGGCCCCCTCCCACTCTGGCCAGTTTCTTGAACAACGGTTCCCGGAACAGTTCCTTCGAGAGCAGAATCTGTACTCCCCTCTCCCGGAATTTGAGTCGACTGTAGATGACGGAGGCGCTTTACGAATGGGCCTCTGATATAGCCTCTCCATGCCCTCCACATCAGATACGTATATGAAGGTCGCGTAAACCCATATACCACTGGAGCGATGAAGTTACAATTGTTGAGCTCGTGATCGGCAGATTCTCTCTTCTGGTCGAGGTTCGATCCAGAAGAGCCGCTCATCAGTCCTTTTTGCATCCTATCTCTCCTTCAGTTCCACTTTGAGCGTGTAACAAAACTCCAAATCCCTTTTTATAGCCGCCACCTCCTCCGCACGCCCCCGTAGTAATGAGGTTGGCCAGTCGCGCTATCACGGTATTGTGATTCAGGTCGGTTGTCAGCTTCCTGATATATTAATGTATTGCTGCCAGCGAGATCCCCTCCAGTCATCCAGAATGGTGCCGGTCAAGACCCTGACGGTTTAGCTCCCGGAGTGGTGTATTCAGGGTCCGGCTCGCTCCCGACATGTTTGATGTAGAAGGGGGGCAAACCCTATCTGGCATCGGGTTTGAGAAGAGACAAGGCCTGATCTTCACCTGAAGCGTCGATCCCGGCAGCCACTCCGGGGGCACGAATTTTGAGGTCTGGATCCGTTGGACTCTCCGCTGCCGGGAATCCCGTCTCTGCACCCTGCTTAATGGTATCCAGCGACTCCTCGCCGACGTTGAAGATGAGGTCGATAACGGAGAGATAGGGGATGAACTCCCCATAGAGCTGGGGATAGACCGGATGCCTGTAATCTTGGAAGACAATCTGGATGTTGTTTGCCTGGAAGAGATCCAGATCGATGAAATTCCTGCCCGCCTGACCTTCCACTAGGTGGGTGACACCGAGCCTCTTGCAGGTGTGGATGATCCTCTCGGTCTTCCTCAGATCGTCATCCTGGAGATCAAGGGTCGAGGCGACCACAATCTCTGTCTGTATCCCCAGGATGCCGCATATCGCACGGATGAGGTCCAGGTTCAGGTCCCGCAGGAGTTCGTACTTACGAGAGTAAATCTCTTTGAAGGTGGAGCAGTACCTCTCAAAAAATGGTGCTTTCCTGTATGCCATAGTAATCGTCTTCCAGTGCGTTGTCAGAGGATTCCCGCGATCGTGATTGATCCGTACCCTGTTGATGGGGGTATTGAGCCGTTCCCGTATCACGGGAACAGAGAGCCAGATCGCGCCGCTCGATGTCTTGATCCGGTTCCTCTTCTGCCACGACTCTTTCTCGAACTGCACCTGATCTGCCACGATAAAAAAATCGCTGCGGTCGATCATCTCGAAGTAGCCCATCCAGGGGAGATATGTCGGTTGTGATCCCGCTGCCTTCATTATGCACCCAAGTAATTCCCCGTAACGGCCTCTTTCTATATAAATTATGCAGGCGCATTAAGGGGATACGATACTTCGCATCCGCAGGAACGGCCCCAGCAATACTGTCGAATTCAACGGAATATCCACTGCGATCTTACGTATCGAAGCGATCACACCTCGTCCTGCCTGCATGCACGGAAGTTAAGGGATCCGTTGTCAGGTGAGAGAGGGTTCTCCAGAACCCGCACAATCCAGACCGGGACTTCGTGTATCCTCTTCATGCAGGGATTAAAGATGAAATCGTCCCAATCCCGTCTGAACGACAGTCAGAGCGATATGTACATTGTATACCCTGCTGTGGGCTGATCGAGGAGCGCAGAACAATCGGAGCGTCTCCTGCCGAGTGAGAGGCAACTCATCCGTGCCGAAGGGCGGGAAGCAGGAACGCTGAAGAGTCTCAAGAGCTGCAGTAGAGATTTACTGTAAGTGAGTCCAAAGAACGCCGCGGTGCTCTTTTTTCTGGCGAATCCCGATGCTGAACTCCCACATACCCCGACTCTTTCACTTCGCCGGCACTGCCCTCTAAACGGAGAGAGTTACGTGGAGACGCCCCTATCGGGGCATACAGCCCGGCACCTCTGGTGTAGACAGGAACGGCATCCCGATCGGTACATCCGTCCGACGGGGCCCGGACATCGAAATGCTCTCCGCCAACCACAGCCTCACCCGTTACAGCGGGCATGATCCCCTGAATCCCCAGGATCGATGATACCTGCGGGATCCGGGCGAACGCGGTGCTTCCCCCGACGTTGAACTCGCGAATCATACCGTCGTGGCCGTGAGGGGGGTGGTGATGCAGAGCTTGCCTTGAGGGCGACTGCATCCTTGGCGGCAGACGGCA
>JAXDAH010000100.1:0-12535 GCA_034679905.1 Methanomicrobiales archaeon
AGGATACTGCTGTTCCGAATCCCTCCGACTGCACGGATGGCCCCGAAGAGGCTGCACGTGCCCCTCGGGATTCTGACCGCCTTATGCTGCATCGCTACACCCGCCTATCCTCACGTCACTCCCTACCATCGGGCAGGACCCGCAGAGACTGCACCCTGGTAGAGAGCCTGCTGAAAGTTCGTCCTCGAACCAATATGAATCCGTCGCGGCGACCATCACGACTGCAAAAGAAAGAGTGGCGAACTGCCACTCAAGGTTTAGGAGGTTTACGTTTACCATGTAAACATTTAAAGTATATATAGTTTTACACCTAGATCAATTTCAACACATACGCATTGGGGCACTGAATGATGACAGAACATCGTTCCGTACCCGATTCGGACGGGATAAATGCAATAAATTTTTAATATATTATATATTTTTATTTAACTCTATAATTTTCACGCATGAATCCACACCCCGTAATTCCTGCCAGTGAAACGCAGAAATAACCCGCATCTTCCGGTTGCGGATTCACGATGTTCGAATTGCTGTAAATAAATGCGCAGCACGACGGCACTCCAATCCGCGCAGGAGGAGGGGCGGGTTGCAATTGCAGAAATCTAATTGTCTGTTAAAGAATCGAATGTCCGCCGCCAAGCAAACTCCATCGCTTTTTCTGTCTCGATGGCGTTCAAGCCGATTCGGTGCAGGGCATTCGGTGTCATCGAAGGGATATCGATGCCGGACGGTGCAGAGGGTGCCATCTGTCTTCTCAAGGGGATGGCTGAGATTCGGTACCGGCTCCCCTCTGCCCCGTGACGTCGATTCCCGTGCCGATCACGTGCATCACCCTCCCCGCACGATCGAGGAGGACGGTGCTGGACCAGTCGATGAGCCGCTTTGTGCCATCCCGCACCACCCAGTGATTCCGGGCTCGACCTTTTGTCTTTTCGGCGACGAGTCGATCGAACGTGGCCCGAACCGCCTCCACCTCGCCAGGGGGAAGAAAGCGATCGTAGAAAGGTTCCCCCTTCACCTCTTCGGCAGTATACCCTGTCAGCTCCGCACAGGCCCGGTTGAACCATACGATGCAGCCCTGCGAATCCAGTACCACCACGAGCGCATCGACCGTATCCAGCACGACGGCGATGAAGTCCCGCTCCTCCTGAAGCGAATTCCGCGTGCGGTGGTGCTCGGTCAGATCGATGACGATGCCCCGCAGCCCCACGATCCTCGCGCCCTCGGTGACCGGTGCGGTGTATGCCATCATGGGAAAGGTTGTGCCGTTCTTGCGAAGGGCGGTGAACTGCTCACTCGTTCGCCCTGCCCCGTTCAGGATGCGTTCGATGTGCGTACGGGCCCGCTCTCGATCTTCGGGAACGATCATCTCCAGTAGATGGATCTCTCTTCTGTCATCCGTCGGATCGTACCCGAAGGACTGGAACGCCTGTTCGTTTCCATAGGTGAGCATGCACGCCCGATCGGTCTCGAAGACGGGAAGCGGAAGCATCTCTGCGAGCTCGCGGAACCTCTTCTCGCTCACCTTGAGCTGTTCTTCGATGCGTTTCAACTCCGTGATATCGACCCCGATGGAGAGGATGCCCGTTGTTCTTCCGGCGTCGTCCGGGATCCTGCGGTTCGTCCAGCGCATCCAGACGCGCCGGCCGTCGCGGGTGATGTTCTCGTTCTCGTGCAGCTGATACTGTTCGGTGTGGGAGCAGACGTTGGCGATGAGCTCCTGCATGTCCCTTCCCGAACTCTCGGTTGTCGGTACGATGGTTCCGACCACGCTATGACCGAGGATCTCCTCTTCGGTATACCCAAAGAACCCTTCCGCGAACTCGTTGAAGAAGGTGATACTACCGGAGAGATCCATTTTGAGGATCACGGTATTGGCGAGCTCCACGAGCTCCCTGTACTTCTCCTCGCTCTGCCGCAGGGCCTCTTCTGCCTGCTTCATCTCGGTGATATCGCGCCCGACGGACTGGTACTCCACTATCTCGCCTATCTCGTCGAAGATCGCCATGTCCGTCCACTGCTGCCAGCCCACCGTGCCGTCGGGCAGGATCACCCGGTGCTGGATGGTTCCGACGGGGTGCTCTCTTGAGAGGGATGCGAGATGCTCCTGTACGCCTGCCAGCTCCGCTTCCGGCACCCGCAGCCTGAACTTCCGCCCGATGATCCGATCCCGCGGGATGCCCAGGAACCGGCAGTAGGCTTCGTTGACGAAGACATGGGTGCCGTCGGGGAGGAACCTGCAGATGAACTCCGTCTGCCCTTCGACGACCGCGCGGTAGCGGGCCTCGCTCCGCTGCAGCTCGAGCTCGGCGCGTTTCTGCTCCGTCAGATCGCTCAGGATGACCATGTACCCCTCGCTCCCGTCTTCGAACACGGTCTCGAGGATCCGCGCCCTGAAGAAGTGCTCCCCCTCGTTCTGGATGAAGAGATCCTCGGAGGACTTCCTCTGCTCCAGCGCGCCTGTCAACTTCTGGATCAGGTCCTGGAGCGGCACGACTGCCAGGGGGATATAGGCGATGTGTCTGCCGACCACGTCCTCCCGCGTCTTGTGCAGGAACTCCAGGAAGGGAGCGTTGATCTGGAGCACCCGCAGGTCCCTGTCCAGGACCATCATGAACTCGTTTGTATAGCGCAGAATGGCGGAGAGCGGAACCCGCTGGGCGAGCGAGAAGACCTTGGCCATCCCGTAGTTCCGGACCTCAACATCCCCGGCGGCGTGGAGGATATCCATATACCGTCCCACAGAATGCTTGTTCTTGTTCAGAGCCATCGCGATCTCGGTGACGCTCATTCCCTTCGGATGCCCCTGCAGCAACTGTTTTATCTGGGAATACTCGGCCCGATGGCGTACCATTGAATCGAGTTCATTTCCTTTCTATAAATAGGTTACCTTAATGTGTCACATACATGTATAATACACAAATGTAACATATAATAGCAATATTTAAATAACCGAGGGTTTCACGTAGCAATACGAAAATACGCCTACTAGAGGATGAGGTCTCTAAATGTCACGATCGAGAAAGGGCGATACGGCACGGCGGTTCGGCTGTGCCTTCCAGCTTACAACGATTGCAGTGCTGGGAATGCTGCTGTTCTGCAGCGGGATTGCAGCGGCATCTGCTGGAGAGAAGTTCCTGTATGGCAGTCCGGAACTCTCCGCCAGTATATCCGGCACCAACCAGGTCGCTCCCGGTGAGACGGTCGACTTGAATGTCGTGGTCGCCAACGCGGGCTTAAACCAGGTGAAGATCGTGGATCCCACCATCGTCACTCGGGAGGATCAGCCCAACACCGCCAAACTCGTCACGGCCAACCTCTCGAGCGGCAATGCCCCCCTGACCGTCAAGACCGATCCGCAGATGGTCGGGGATATCCCCGGGGCTTCGGCCAAACCCGTCACGTTCACCGTTCTCGTCGCGGATGACGCTGCCGCCGGGACGTATATCCTGCCCCTCACCGTGACCTATACCTACCTGGAGGAGGCGGAGCAATACGGGATGGACACGATGCGCTACTTCTACCGGCAGAAGACGGTGGAACTGCCGCTGCGCATCACCGTCACCTCCAATGCCCGCCTCCAGCTCGTCGAGATGGAGACCGATCTCCTGAACGTGGGCACGGAGGGCTACCTCACCCTGACCCTGAAGAACATCGGCTACGAGAACGCGCGCGATGCCGTAATCAAGATCGTGCGGAACGACAACAACAGCCCGGTCATCCCCACGGACAGCGGCGTGTATATCGGCGACTTCGCGCCGGGCGCGACCATCACCTGCCGCTACAAGGTCTCGGTCTCGAAGAATGCCGAGGAGCAGACGTATCCGCTCAAGGCCCTGCTGGAGTACAAGAATGCGGATGGTCTGCTGGTGCAGTCCGGGCTACTCACCCTGGGCGTACCGGTCGGCGGCAAGATCCAGTTCGCCGCGACACCTGTATCCGGTGCTCTCAACCCGGGAGCGACGAGCGTGGTCGAGGTCGAGTACAAAAACACCGGCGATGCCCCCGCCTATAACGCCCAGGCCCGCATCTCTGCTGTAGATCCGTTCACCAGCAACGACGACACCGCCTACCTCGGCGACCTGGCTCCGGGTCAGGCGGCCGTTGCGCGGTTCGAGGTCTCCGTCGACGCCGGCGCTACCGAGAAGAACTACGGCCTCGACTCCGAGATCCGCTACCAGGATGCGCTGGGCAACTCCCAGACCTCCGATACCATGAAAGTCACCATCGGCGTGGTCGCCAGCGAAGGCCTCTCCGCCCTCCTGAGCAATCCCGTTGTCCTGGCAGTCATTGCCGCCGGCCTCATCGGATCGGGCTACTACGTACTGCGGATGCGCAGGAAGGGCGCCAGCTCCTGAGGAGCATCCTCCCTTGGAGGTCCCGGAGATCCGGACGGCCGGGGAGATCCAGCTGCATGAAACGGCGGACAGGAGATCTTGGTGAGAAGGGTACCTGATGTCGGTATACTCTAATTTCGCGGAACTCATCGTGCGGCGGCCGCTTCTAGTGGCAATCGTGGTCGTCTGTGCAGTGCTGGTGGCCCTCGCCGGTACGGCGTTCGTCTCGATGGAGACGGGCATGAACACCTACGTGCGGGAGGATACCGAGCGCTACAACCTCCTCAGCCACTATACCAGCACCTACCAGTCCTCGAGCCTGATGGTGCTCGTCGAGGCCGACAATATCTACGATCCTGCCGTGATCGACTACATCGACCGCCTCGAGGAGGAGGTAGGAGAAGAGCGCTACGTCAGCGGCACCAGCAGCATCGCCGCTATGCTCGAGCAGGCCAATGGAGGCGTCCTCCCGACCTCCCCGGGAGAGATCCAGCAGGCGAAAGACCGCATCCCGCCCGAGGTGCTCTCCCGGTTCGCCCCTTCGAGTGCCATGACGATCAGCCTGGCGACGGTTGAACCGGGGCTCTCCGACGACTCGACGTTAGCCCTGGTCCGCTCCCTCGACGCCAGGATCCAGAGCATGGAGAGGCCCCCCGGGGTGACGGTGGCGCTGAGCGGCGAGGCGGCATTTGCCAATCAGATGATGGATGAGATGGGCACCTCGATGGGCACCCTGATCGTAGCGGCGATGGTGCTGATGGTGATCGCTGTAGGCGTCTTCTTCGGTCACGTCCGCTACCGCCTGCTGCCGGTGGGCATCGTGGCCATCGGCCTCATCTTCACCTTCGGGATCATCGGCTGGTCCGGCATGAAGGTGAGCATGGCGGTCATCGCGGCGTTCCCGGTGCTGATCGGCATCGGGATCGACTATGCGATCCAGCTCCACTCGCGATTCGACGAGGAGGTGCGAAAGACGTCGGTCCCCGATGCCGTCCGCACCACCGTCACGAAGGCGGGCCCCGCCGTGCTGCTGGCGATGCTGGCGACGGCGATCGGATTCATCGCCCTCTGGATCTCGCCCCTCCCGATGGTCGCCGGGTTCGGGGTCGTCTGCGTCATCGGGATCGCCTCGTGCTACCTTGCCGCGCTGACGATTGTGCCGACATTCGGGGTGCTCTTCGCGTATCGGCCGCTGAAGGACGACGACGCTTCGGACGGCGGTAATGCAGGCTGGATGGACCGCTACGACATGGCAATCGGGCGCCTCGCAGAGAAGGTTGCGAAGAATGCAATCCCCGTGCTGCTCCTCCTCTCCCTCGTCGCGGTCGTCGGCTACCAGACGGACGGCTTCATCCCGATCAACACGGACGAGAAGACCTTCGTGCCTCCCAATATGCCGGCCAAGGTCCAGCTCGACAAGGTGAGCCGGCTGATGGAGGCGATCTCGGGGGTGCCGGTGCTGGTGCGAGGAGGCGGGACGGTCAGCGTCGACGGCATCCGCTGGATGCACGAGTTCCAGCAGTACGAGGAGGAGCACAACGGCAAGATTACGGGATCGGCCAGTCTTGCCACGTATGTCCTCCAGTACAACGACGGGCGGATGCCGGAGAACGACCGGGAACTGGAGGATGTGCTGGAGCGGATACCCGCCGATACCCTGAACCGCTATATGAACGGGCGCTCCGAGGCCGTGATGGAGTTTTACTACGTCTCGATGACGAACCCGGTCGCGATGTCCCAGCTCGACCTGTTGCGCCGCGATCTGGACTACATGCATCCGCCGCCGGGCATGACGGCCGATGTGACGGGGATGCCGGAGATGTTCACGAACCTGATCCGCGAGATCAGCGCGGGCAAGACGGTGATGACCGTGCTGGCCTTCGGGCTGATCTTCGCCTTCCTCGTGCTCGTCTACCGCAAGGTCGGCAGGGCGGCGACACCGCTCGTGCCGATCGTAATGATCGTCGGCTGGAACGGCCTGATCATGTATGTATTCGGGATCGACTACACCCCGCTGACCGCGGTGCTGGGATCGATGAGCATCGGCGTCGCCTCGGAGTACACGATCCTGATCATGGAGCGGGCCTACGAGGAGCAGGCGAACGGCCTCGCGCTGGTGCCGGCGATCCGGTATGCGGTCCAGAAGATAGGAACCGCGATCACCGTCTCCGGACTCACGACCGTCTTCGGGTTCGGTGCGCTGATGCTCTCCGAGTTCGGCATGATCAGCAACTTCGGCTCGGTGACGGTCATCTCCGTGGGGTTCGCCCTGATCGGTGCGATCATCGCGATGCCGGCCATTCTTATCCTGGTCGGATCCCTGGAGAACCGCGGCAGGAAGGATCGGGCGCCGGGATCGTGACGGCGCAGGCTGCAGCCTCTCTCCATCTCCTGCCAATCACGCCAAGAACGGATTTGCACTCACCGATCCCCTGAATACTTCGAGTGGGCTTCGCCCCCTGCCGGAGGGAGGCGATTGCGGGGAGAGTATACTGCACCGCAGTTCGAGGGCTCGCCGTATCCTGAAAGGGTGCGACCCCCCCCCACAGGATCGGGTGATCGTGGACCAGATGCCTCTCTGCCCGGGCATCCCTCGAGCCCGATGGCGCAGCTCCTATCGCGTAAGTATACCCTACGAGCCGGAGATCCCGGCTCCCTGCAAGGATACACAATCGAATCTGTCGCACCCAAAAGGGGGAGGGGGGGCACCCCCTCCCCCCGTGCCCCCACCCCTGCCAGTACGAGAGCCTGAAAGAGTAGTGCCAGATAGCTGTACGACACCCGAACACAGCTCGGTCCGGGGTCTCCACGCTGCTCACCGCACTCGAATCCATCCCTTCAGAGGCGTGAACGCAGGAGGATTTCTGCTCCCTATCCCAACAGGAGGATAGACGGTATCGTGGTCTGACCCTTCCCCGGATGCGGCGGGTGCTCCAGGATGGTAGAGGGATGTCTGCGACCGGATGCTGATTTGCACATGGTATCGCTAAGAGGGCGCGACACCCGTATCGCCCGGGTACGGGTCCCGCCGGCAGCACGGTCTCTTGTATGCCGAAGCGGATCCTGCGTTCGATTCCGGCGCGATCCGCTGCCAGTTCACCGCAGCCTTTTTCGGATGAATACCAGTCTCCCCTCGGAGTCGAGCGTCTCGACCATGATGTTGCAGAACAGCTTCTCGAGAAGGCTGGATTCCGGTATCCCCCGCTCATCCGCGTATCGTCTGACGCAGTCCATGATATAGGCATGCACTGTCCCCTTCTCCGGAGAGGGAAGTTGACCGCTTCCCCGCTCCCACACCCGCAGCTGGGAGCGCACTTTCAGGTAGGGCAGATCGTCCATACTGTCACCCATAGTGTGGCTATGATCGATGTTTTCCAAGAGCCGCATATTCAAAGTTGCCCTGGTAGATCGTGGCCTGCCGGTCATCGGCAGAATTCCAGTTTATCCGAGTATAGGACCCTGTTTCCGCATCCCTGCCTGTAGAACGGGGTGTCGGATAGATAGCGTTAACGTGTGCAGACGGGATTGGCATATCTGTATCGGGAGGGATACCAGCTGCGTCTCTCCGAAGAGCTGCTTGGCGGATCGTGTGAACGTCAGCGGAGCGGAGGAACGTTTATACAAAGGGGATGCAAGGGGAACTGCATGTGGACGACGAGAGGCATGATATTGCTGATTCTGGCATTACTGGGTGCTGCTCTCATGGGCAGCGCCGCAGCCCAGCCGATATCCAACACCACCGAACGGCTGATCCATGCCGCGAGCACGGGCGAAGCGATGGCATCTCCTGATAGAGTACGGATCTCGGTGGCGGTCGAGACCGACGACCCCGACGCCCGCGCTGCCCAGCAGGGGAATGCGGAGCGGGCGAACCGGGTGATCGAGGCCTTTCTGGCTGCAGGTCTGGAGAGGAGCGCCATCAACACCACGGCATACACGATCCTGCCGGTTTATTCTGACGGCGAAGAACCGATCAACCGGACCGTCCAGTCCTACCGGGTGACCAACTCCCTGCTGGTGACGCTCGAGAATACGAGCCGGGCGGGAGAGATCCTGGATGCCGCGGTGTCGGGAGGCGCCAACCGCATCGACTTTATCGAGTTCGGGTTGAGCGAGGAGAGAGAGCGGCAGCTCCGCACTGAGGCGTTGCAGCGGGCGGTCCGGCAGGCCCGCTCCGATGCGGAGACCGCTGCCTCCGCTGCAGGTCTGGCTGTCACGGGCGTGAAGGAGATTGCGATCGACGAGAGCCCCGGCCCGATACCTATCCCGGCATTCAGGGATACCGGTGCGGCAGAATCGGTTCCCACCCCTATCCAGCCCGGGAGCGTGGTAGTGAGCGCCCGGATCTCTGTAACCTACTTTGCTGCCTGATGCCGGATGGCCGGGGACACCCATTTATTTTTCATTGCGGCAGAAGGGAGTCCCGAGTATCCGGGATACGCTCTGTCGAAACGCGCATGATTCGATAATTCAAGCATACAGAATAAAACCGGATCTTTTCCATGGTGAATGCCCTCTGCTGTATCCTTTACACCCATCCCGCGGGTATGCTGTGGCTGGATCCGATTCTCACCTCCCCGCAGCCCTGAAAGGGCCGCCCCCTCCCACTTCGAGGGGAGGGGAATCGTGCGATCGGCCAGTATGGGCGGGGGAATACCGGTAAAAGCGTCTCTATCCCCCGAAGGGGTAGGAGAGGCGAGCCCCTTCCCCGGGGAACACCGGAAAGCCGTCAACCTTGATGAGGATTTCGAGCGCAGGAATATACTCTTTATAAGAAGACTTTCAGGTCGCTGATCCAGTATCGGACAGGCCAGGCATTGTCGATATCGATTCCAGACGCTGCAGGATAAAGTTTTAAATCGGCTCGACCATCTCTATGCGATGCAGCGGCGTGAAAGAGCAGACGAGGGCAGAGAGCGGCATGACGGCGATAAGTCCCGATCCCTGCTGAAGAGTTCGGGCGGCACCGCGCATATCCGTGCGACTCCTTTCGATCGGTATCCCTGGCTGTACGACCGCTGGTACGACGAAAATCCGCACATCTACCAGGCCGAGGTGCGGGCGCTGGAGGAGTACGTGCCGTGGCGCGGGAGCGGGCTCGAGGTGGGCGTCGGGACCGCACGCTTCGCCGCACCGCTACAGATCGAGGTAGGCGTGGACATCTCCCCTGCGATGGTGCGCATCGCCCGGGAGAGGGGTGTCGAGGCCGTCGTCGGGGCCGCTGAAGCGCTTCCGTTCTGCGACGGAGTCTTCGACTTCGCCGTCATGGTGACGGTCGTCTGCTTCATCGAGGATCCGCTCGCCGCCTTCCGCGAGGTTCAGCGGATCCTGAAGGCAGAGGGGAGCCTGACCCTCGGCATCATCGATCGGGAGAGCCCGCTCGGGCGGCGCTACCTGCAGGAGAAGGATAAGAGCATCTTCTTCCGCGATGCCACCTTCTATTCGGCTGAAGAGGTCGGGTCGCTGCTGGAGAGGGCGGGATTTTTGAACCGGGAAGTCGTCCAGACGGTATTTCAGGACCATCCCGATGCCCCGAGCGGTTTCGTGGTGATCCACGTCTGCAAGGAAACACCGGAGGCTGCACCGATTAACACGCGACCGAGGTAGAGCCCTGAAGATATGCTCTTCTCGCCGGCAGCATGCGCATACGGATGCCGGTAAAACAGTCCGGGCCGTCCAGGTGGCCACATCTCTATAAGACTCTTATGATACAGTCAAACTTGAAATTCCAGGCCATTAATCAGATTCATCGAGCAGACAACTCTTCGTGAATACACAGCTTCACATAGGCAAGGGCACTTACTTCTGGATTGATTTCTATATCCGAGACAGTCAAAATTTTTGTAAAGAGACCCGATCTCTGCCATAGGATTCCCGAGCGTTCTGGAGATTCGTTGATAAGTGTGGATCTTGCGTTGAACCATAGAGAAGAGATCATTCCAATATTCCTAGAAAGGCGACTTCTTCATAAGATGGCCTTTCAATCACCGTAAGTAACGAGAGAGGCAGTCTGGGGCCAAAATCCCTAAGACCAATCCTGTCATATCAAGGTGGGAACGGCAATGAGAACCTCCCCTTCACGACTATTTATCTCAATGCAACACCCCATTCAGGGCAGATGATATTTTAATATATCGGATATGTTAGGAAAAAACCTGCCATTTTTCGTGTTTTAAAATACTTTAAGGATGAATTTTCCTTGTCCAAGAGTTTGAGCGACATTAAAAACTCTTTGGAAAGTGTGTTTTCCTGAACGGCAGGATGAAAGTTATGCCGTGCATCCAGGAATTCACATAGAATAACAGGATGTAAAACGGAGTGATCTGTTTGAGACACAAATCCCTGAGAGTAGGAATCCTAGCTCTTATTCTCTTGAGCTTTTTGAGTGTTCCGGTATCAGCATACCAGTATTCTATTACAAATGTTGAGTGGTATGATAATTCTGAAGATCTGTACCCTTTCGGTACAGGAGTGGCTAATGCAGTGAAAAATCGGTTGAATGGCGCAGGATGGTCCCAAAGATTTTACGAAACAGATTACAATGTAGATGATTACGATTTCGGTTATTCACAATCTGGATATCAAGGGTTAGATGAAGCTGAATTTCACTACCACTTCGGACACGGGATCAATGTGCTGGGAGAGACTCACATAGAGTATTCCCGATTCCCTAATGGGGATTTGGTGCGAGGAGAAGTGTACAAAAAGTGGGATTCTGTGAATAAATGGGTCGTAATAGATGCATGCCACATACTGGCTAACCTGCAATGGGGCGGTGCGTTGAAGTACTCGCATGGAATTTTAGGATTCTCGACGCTCGAAGCAGCGTATACCGAACTCCCTGACAAGTTCCTGCGTAATTGTATTGATTACGATTATACTATTGGGTACGCATGGCAGCAGGCAACTCAAGAAGTATTTGGCTCGGATGTAACTGCTAGAGTCATATTTGATACACAAACACAACTGCTGAACGACCACCTATCCGGTCAGGGTTACGTTGCGCCGAACGAAAATCCGGATGACGACGTTATCTACTACGATAGCTGGACGTGTTGAATGGGAGGGAGAAAATGAAACATAATTGGATTCTCGTTGGTACAATCCTTGTCATCCTTGTGGTGGGAATTGGATCGTTCGGGGTAATAACCGATGATGGATCGAGGCCATACAAACTTCAAGCTTCATTCAGTAAATTCAATATGGATACAGAATTTCCTGCATCACCAGCAACCGCCCCCGTCTTCAAAGTTGTGGAAAAAGAAGCATTTACTATCGGTTCGGAGAGATTGATGGCGATTAAGCCCAGCATTCCCTCTGAAGAAGAGGCTCCGGCGATGGCATTGAAAACTTTGGAAAATTACGGTGGTCTTCCCAAGGATGCGGTTCTCCATAAAGTTGAGCAGGTTCATATCAACAAATACAATCTCACAACAGAATCGGTCGAAGAACAGTATCCACAGTGGACTCTGGTCATCTATGAACAACAGATCCAGGGGATGCCAGTCATCGGCCCTGGTGCTGAGATCTGGATTGCATTAGGCGATAATGGTGAGCTCCTACAGATTGACAAAGTCTGGCGTACGGTAGAGTACTCCAAGGAAGTTCCGATCATCACTGCCGAGCAGGCGTATGAAAGGCTCAACAAGGGCGAGCTGTTGACAAGATACCAGTCACCACTGGAGGGAATCGAGATATCCAGTATCTACCTCGGATATTACGCAGAAAACCGTGACACTGATCAGGAATACTTCAAACCGATATGGATATTCCATGGAAAGGATCTACATAACAACACAATTAGGTTGCCCGTGAGCGCAACATTGAACTAATCTTTTTCGGGGTTTACAGGAATGAAGGCATGGAAAATCGGTGCCATCGTTGGATGGATCTGGGGTCTGATTGGGGTTTTTCTAATCACATCAACACCTCACTCTGGTATCCTGATCGCGATCGGGGTCTATGGGTGCTATATTCCCTTCTTCTTTGCAGAGGGTCTGCACTCTTTTCTAAACTTGCTGGTTCCCGGCATCGTCGCTACAAACGACTACATTGTATGGATCACCGTCCCCTTACACGGGGCGATAATTGTTGCAGCTGTGGGATACCTGCTTGATCGGCTAAGCACGAAACATCCCAGAGACCGAGAGCCAATCGATTGATTCCAAAAAACTATATATCCTTAAGTAAAGGATCAA
>JAXDAH010000101.1:0-14157 GCA_034679905.1 Methanomicrobiales archaeon
GGCCGTACTTCTTCTCGCGGGATCCCAGCTCCCCCTCGAGGGCGCCGAGGATCATCTTCGCCGTCCCGCTGGGAGCATCCTTCTTGTAGCGGTGGTGCGCCTCGATCACCTCGACATCGTAGCCCTCCAGCCGTTGTGCCGCCTCCTGCACCAGGTGGAGAAAGACGTTCACGCCTACGGAGAAGTTGCTCGATACGACTGCCGGAACGACGCCGCCGACGGCGGTGCGGATCGCCTCCTTCTGCTCGGGGGAGAACCCGGTCGTCCCGACCACCAGGGCGACGCCGTGCCGGCTCGCTGCCTGAATATTGCCGACGGCGGCAGCGGCGACGGTGAAGTCCACCAGCACGTCGGGACGGGTGGCAGTCAGAGCCGCATCGATCTCCCGTGCGGGATATACGGGAACGTCGAAGAATCGGCCTTCGGATAGGTCGATGCCGCCGACGAGTTCCAGGTCCGGTGCCTCCTGCACCAGACGCCCCACCGTGGTTCCCATGCGCCCGAGCGCCCCGCTGATGACGACCTTAAGCATAGCGCGAGAGCACCTCTTCGAGCTGCCTCGTCTTCCTCTCGTCGAGGTCGTCCAGGGGAAGGCGTACCGGTCCCGCCGCCATGCCCCGCAGTTCGACCGCCTTCTTGACCGGTATCGGATTGGTGTCGATGAAGAGAGCGCGGAAGAGGGGCGAGAGTTCGTAGTGCAGGGCCTTTGCACGCTCAATGTTGCCTTCCACGAATGCCTGATACATCTGCACCATGCGCCCCGGCTCCACGTTGGCGGCAACCGATATGACGCCGCTGCCCCCGAGCGCGAGAATCGGAAGCGTGAGGTTATCGTCTCCGGAGATCAGGCTAAAGTCCATGCCCTGCGTCTCCTCGATGATGCGCGACATCTGGCCGAGGTTCCCGCTCGCCTCCTTGATGCCGACGATACTGGGGTGCTTGGCGAGCTCTTGTATGAGATCCCATTCCAGGTTCTGGCCGGTCCTCCCCGGCACGTTGTAGACCACGATGGGGATGTCGAGATCGGCGAGCATCGTGTAGTGTCTGACCAGTCCGGAGCGGTTTGGCTTGTTATAATAGGGACTGATGACCAGCACCCCATCCGCCCCCAGGTCTGCGGCCGCCCGCGTCAGCTCGATTGCTTCTGTGGTGTTGTTGGAGCCCGTCCCGGCGAGGACGGGCACTCGCCCGTTCACCTCGTCGATGGCGATCGAGATGACCTCCTCGTGCTCGCGAAAAGAGAGCGTTGCGGACTCCCCCGTCGAACCGCAGGGGACGATGCCGTGAACGCCCGCATCCAGAAGATAGCGGATGTTGGATCGAAGCCCATCCCCGTCCAGGCTGGAGTCCTTGCGAAAAGGGGTGATAATTGCCGGAAAAATTCCCGCAAACATGGATGACTATATGGAAGTCATCGTCTATTTATGCTTCTGCTTTAAATTGACCCTGTGCGTGATGGAACCTGCGACCCGGTTCCGCACCTGCTTGCTCTCGATTGTGGTCAGCTCAGTCACCATCTGTTTGTTCTCGTCAAAGTTATCGGAGAATCTCTCCCTGTACTTGGAGAGTAGTTCGTCGCTTACAGATTTGATATACGTCGGCTTGGTTCCCATGCACACCGTTCCTACGTCTCAATTGCCCTACCCTGTATGCGTGCTGATACCTTAATAATATTGTTTGCCACATGCAACGGATCCTCCGCGAAAATCCGAACGAGCCCCTCGTAGCCTCCCTGGCCTCGATTCCAGATCGCATCGGGCACGCCCTCTCTGCAGCAGAATGCCACGCCCCATTCCACCACCTCGATGCCGGGGGGGACCTTGGCGGGATCGAAGGAGCAGAGGGTGAAGAAGAGCGACTCCATCCCCCGGATCGCCTCCGGTGTACAGCGCAGGGTCGCACAACTGCGGATGGACGGATCGTGCCGCAATGCCGTGAGCACGCTGCGCATCGCCTCCTCGCCTCTGCCAAAGGCGATACGCTCCGTTGCGGTCTGCAGATCCTCGCGGCAGCGGATCTTCTCGCCGACCGCTGCCACGTCTCCCCGGTCCCGTGCGTTGGGCATGGCATAGACGATGTCCATGCCGCTGTCCGGAATCAGGCGTTCATCCAAGGATCGCTTCAGCTCCGTGAGCGCCCGACCCAGGCTTCGTATCACATGGTCGCGTTCCTGCAGGTGCACACTGTTCCCTCCTCTCGGTCCCCCTCTGATCCCGCCCCCTTCTTAAGCCTATCGGGTTTCCGAGAAGTGCATATAGATATACGGGGGCGTCCCATACTAGAGGGTATGGATGCGCGGCTTCTCGATATCGTCACCGGAGTTGCCAGCCTGGCCGTATTCATCGTACTGCTGGCGCTCCCCAGTCTTCTTCCCGGCAGTTTCACGGATCAGAGTATCGGCTACTTCTATATCGTCGCGCTTGTGCTGTTTGTCGTCACGATGAGCGTTGCAGGCTACATTGTCAGTCAAAAAGCTGCCTGATCGGGCTCTTTTTTGCCTTTTTTCTTCACTTTATAATAGGTCAGCGGATGGTTGATGTGACCGCAGAGCTCGTCCCGGGCGCTGCAGATGCCGTAGGTCCGCATGGTGGCGCAGGAGGGGGGCGTATACTCGGTCCCGCTCCGCCCGGATATATGTTCCACCTGGTATAAGGTCTTCTGGAGGTCGAAGTCCGGTGCCCGGCAGTAGAGCTCCACGATCTGCGGGGTGCTCATCCCGATCGTATGGAGGAATGCGGTCAGCGCGAATCTGCCCGTGTGCGGCAGGTTGGCGCCGCTCGTTATCGCCTGCATCAACGCCTTCATGCAGGGGGGAAAGACCCCCTCCTCCACATCCCCGAACTCCTGGAGCAGCTGCTGCTGGTTTGCGGCGGTGATTCGGGAGATCTGGGGTGCGAGCGAGGCGCAGACGGTGCCCGGCACCCGGAGAGGCAGCTGGCGGCGGATGAGGCTGAAGATCCGCTCGCGCAGCAGGACCTCCACGTCTCCGCTCTCCAGACGCACCCGCCCCCCGTAGACGTCGCGGTTCACCAGACGCCAGCGATCGTCGCGCAGGGACGGCACCAGCTCCACGTACTGGGTGACCGGCAGATCGGTGGCAGCGAGATCCAGACCCAGGCTGCTGGCGACGTAGTCCCGCACGCGGAGCGTGCTCTGCCCCCGTTCGCCGACGTCATCCCGCTCCAGGAATGCGGTCGCCCTCAATGCCTCGTGGCGGGCGAGGCGATCCATGAGGAAGCGATCCCCGCCGCAGGAGACGAGCACGCGGGCCAGCGCATATGCGGCCACCTCCATGCGCACGCTCACCTCGTCCGACGAGACGGATCCGCTCTTTGGCTCCTCCGCCTCCTGCCGCGGGGCGAGCGCAGCGATCACCCGCTCCACGGCACGCTCCAGGGCGTTCTTCCCGGTATCGCTGGCAAGAAAGGCCTGGAGAGAGAAGTTG
Organism: Methanomicrobiales archaeon; assembly: GCA_034679905.1. Lineage (GTDB taxonomy): Archaea > Halobacteriota > Methanomicrobia > Methanomicrobiales > JACTUA01 > JASEFH01. The sequence goes on from JAXDAH010000101.1 coordinate 3,446, forward strand.
CCCATGAAATCCTGGGACTCTTTTAAGAAAGGGTATTTGGCGAGGTCTTTTAGATCCAGCTCGACCTTCATCAATCAGCCTCGATGCGCGGGGCGAGGAGGTACTCCACGTGACCGCTCCCATCGGCGATGTCGAAGGCGAACCGCACGGGGTGGTCGATGCCCAGGTGCACCTCGACTTCCGCCGCCCGGCTCATGACCTTCCCCATGTCCTTCAGGTAATCCAGGGAGAAGAGGGAGCGGGCCTCCACGGGCTTGAGCGCCTTCATCTCGTCCTTGCCGAGTTCCAGCCGGATGTGGTCGATGTCCCCTTCGGCCACCATGTAGAACGTCTCTTTCTTGAGATCGATGCCGAGGGCAATCTTGTCGGAGACGACCGCCGCTGCCTTGATGGCCGAATTGAGCGCTTCTCCCGTGAGAACGGCGAATCCCGGGAGCTCGATCGTCGGCGGGTTGGGATCCTTTCGGATGGTGTTCGGATCGAGGAGCGTGATGGAGTACTTGTAATTCCGAAACGCGATCTCCAGTTTGTGCCCCGTCTCTCCCAGTTGCATGGTCAGCGTATCGCCCTTGCCCATCATGGAGAGGATATTCTTCATCTTGGCGATATCCATCCCCAGTTCCTCGGCGTTGGCCGAATACTGGGCAAATGCTTCTTTCTTCAACTCCATGGAGACCATGGCCACGTTTGCCGTATCCACGGCCCGCATCCGGAGGCCGTCGGGATCTGCGTGCAGGCGACACTCGGTCACAAGAGCTGCGATCGCATCAATCGCCTCGCGAAATGTATCTGCATCAATTGTGGCGTTGAACATTGTATTTCCCTTTACAAACTCTATTATTAACTATATAAGCATATTTTTAATTATAGTGAGGGGCTCACGGACTCGGATGAAGGTGAGGGTGTGGTACGATGGGTCGTCAGTGGCCAGGCGATAGATATTACCGGAAGGCGAAGCGGGAGGGCTACCGCTCCCGGGCGGTATACAAGCTCGAGGAGATCCAGAAGAGATTTCATATCCTCCGCCCCGACGACAACGTGGTCGACCTGGGCGCAGCGCCGGGAAGCTGGCTGCAGGAGCTGCGGACCATGACGCAGGGGAAAGTGGTCGGCGTGGATCTGAGCCCCATCGCGCCCATGGAGGGGGTGACCACTATCGCAGGCGATTTCACCGATCCGAAGGTGCAGCAGCGGGTGGTATCCGAGATTGGCGTGGTGAACGTGGTCGTGAGCGATGCCGCCCCGAAGCTCTCGGGAAACGAGAGCTACGATCAGGCCCGGGCGATCGATCTGGGTCTCGCGGCTCTTTCGTTCGCGCGGAGCACGCTCAAGCGAGGGGGCAACTTCGTGGTCAAGTCGTTCCAGGGGGCGCTCTTCGACGAGCTCTACTCCGAAGTGAAGAAGCACTTCCTCTCGGTGCGGATCTTTCGCCCCGCCGCATCCCGAAAGGGGAGTGCCGAGGTCTACATCGTCGCGAAGAATTTCAGAGGTCGGGAAGACACCGAAGCGTGAGATCCCGGTAGCCTATCCCGGGGACCTCTGCAGAGATCTCGTATACGGAGTGTCATCGCAGTTCTCATTTTCATCTCTTTGGGGGCAATCGAGCGGTTCCAGGAGCACGGATGCTCGCTGCAGTGGAGGCAGGAGAAGGTAGGCCCCATCCATGAGGGATTCTCGAGTTCTGGTCCGAACACTCTGCCGAAATCAGGGATCCTCTGGAGAGGATGCTTGGCTCTCTCGCCTTTCCATCGCTCTCCTGCGACCCGGGGCTCTGCGGATCCCGTGGAGTTCGGTCACGCTCAGTCCGTCACGATGGCAGGCAACCATCCGGGATCGGGGGTGGGAAGATCCGGGACTACTCCACCATGACCGCCCTTCCCTCTGGTTGAATGCTCTCTCCTGCTCCCGCATACCCCCGGGTCTGAAGCACCCGTGGGGGGAGGGGGCGTAAGCGGGGACGCTCCCCTCCCCTCGTCGCTGCTGTGCGACACCACGGCACGAGATCATGCCCGTGCCGCGATAGCACCTATTCCAGGCGCTATTCGGCACGTAGTCGGATCGAAAATTGGTGTGCAGCCCAGATGCTTCTCACTGGGGTCAGCTGCGTCTTCCCGAGCATACCGCTCTTACGAACAACTGCACGGCAGCCCGATACCAGACCGTCTCCCTCAAAACCGCCTCGGGCTGCCGCGAGTGGAAGGGATGGTCCGGTTAAACAGTCGTATCGATCCCACTAGAGCGCCATCCGGCACCCACCAGCCTCCCTCCGCGATCGGGATGCCTGCCGTCGTGCCGCAGGCGATGGGTGGCGACCCGGCTCTGCGCCCTTCTTCGGCAGGGATCCTCCCCCTGCACCAGCGAGACCGCGGACCTGGCCGTGCAGGGATGGCGTTCCACCGCCGGGGAGAGCAGATCGCCTGGCACCGTGAAGCGCCTGCACCCCCTGGTAGACCGCATCCGCCCGTGTTATGCCTCTTCTTCGGGAGCGGCGACAGCGGTATCCTTGCTGACCTCACCGTACTGGTCGGCATGGCGATCTGGCACTTCTTGCCCTCTACCCGTCCCCTCCCCGTATCGGGAGCCTCGGGCAGAGCCCGAGGAGCATCGGGACTGCGTCTGCCTGTACACCGGCATCGGATGGGGTGCGTGCATTCTCCGGATCCTCGTCGCGATACAACGATTTATGCTCTCATACGACCGACATGTACTAACAGCCGGACCGGTGAAGAACCAGCACGCGATCTGCCGGGCACGGCACTCTCATTCCCTATTCACTCCCACAGGAGAAGGCTACGGTGCTCAGAGATTCCTACAACAGGCCTGTGACGAACCTGCGCGTCAGCCTCACGCAGAGGTGCAACCTCCGTTGCATATACTGCCACGCAGAGGGGGAAGTCTCCCCCGCATCCGAGCTCACTGCGGAAGAGATTGGAGAGATCCTTCGGGTGGCTGCAGGTCTGGGCATAAAAAGCGTCAAATTTACCGGCGGTGAACCGCTCCTCCGGCGGGATCTGGTCGAGATCATCGAGTCTGTTCCAGAACAGTTGGAGTCATCCCTGACTACCAACGCGACGCTCCTCGCAGACCGCGCCCACGAACTGAAGGAGGCCGGGCTCTCGCGGGTGAACATCAGTCTAGACAGCTTGAAGCCGGATCGCTACCGCGAGATCACGGGAAGGGACTGCCTCTCGCAGGTGCTCGAGGGTATAGGCGCCGCACTCGACGCCCGATTGACGCCGGTCAAGCTGAACATGGTTCTCATCGAGGGGTTGAACGAGGACGAGATTCCGGACTTCCTGGCATTCGTGCGGGGCAACCGCGACCTCATCCTCCAGCTGATCGAGCTGATGGAGTTCAACGACTGCAAGCTGCACGGCAACATCGATGCCATCGAGACCGATCTGGCGAACCGTTCGCGCGAGATCCTTACGCGGCGAATGCACCATCGCAAGAAGTACTGCCTGGACGGCGCGGAGGTGGAGGTGGTGCGTCCACTGCACAACACCGAGTTCTGCTCCTTCTGCAACCGGCTGCGCGTCACCTCGGACGGGAAACTCAAACCCTGCCTCCTGCGCAACGATAACCTGGTGGACGTGCGCGGCCGGCGGGGCGCGGAGCTCGAGGAGCTCTTCCGCACGGCGACCGCGAGGAGAGCGCCGTTTTTCCGGTAGCCGCGATCCGCCGCTCATCCGAATCCCGGTGCACAGCAACGGTTTTATAAAGCCGTCTCCTACGGGAGTGTATGCAAGTTGCTACCGAATATTTCAACGCGCTGCGGCACCTCTACGAGAAGTCCCTCATGCTGGAGAGCCCGAACGATTTTCATCCGGTGCTGCACTTCTACCTGATGGATTCGCTGGCGCACCTGGACTATACCCTGGGAGTGCAGGCGTTCAACTTCATGTCGATCAAGAACGAACTGTCGAGGGAGTACCTGCGGTGGCGCATCGACGAGGAGAAGAAGGGGGAGCGGGCATATTTCCCCGAGTTCGTCAACTGGCTGAAAGAAGAGGACGAGGAGAAGTTCGAGTCCCTTCCGATGGTCTGGCAACTGGTATACGATCGCGAGAGCAGCGGGGGCTACCGCAGTTTCCGCCTGGTGATCGATCCGGACAGCACGCAGCCCATTCCGGCACGATTCTTCATCGACGCCATCGACGAGTTCTTCGATAAAGCGTTTATCAAAAGCCTGTACAGGGGCGCTTCGCTCGCCAACCTCTTCGAGAGCTTTAGCGAGAAGAGAGCTGCCTGACGGTGGATCTGCATGGATGTGGCGCGCCTCTGCTCGGATCTGGTCCAGATAGAGAGCGAGAACCCCCCGGGGAGGACCGCAGAGGTGATCGAGTATATCTGCGGCTATCTGGATGCCCTGGGGATCCAGAGTACGGTTATCCGGAATCGGGGCGGGCGCGACAATCTGGTCGCCGTCTCGCCCGAGAGCACCCTCCTGCTGTGCGGTCACGTAGACGTGGTTCCAGCCCTGCGCGATGGCTGGCGGTACGACCCCTATGCCGGATGCCTGCGGGAGGGATTCGTGTGGGGGCGGGGTGCGAGCGACATGAAGGGAGGCTGCGCCGCGCTCCTGCATGCTCTGAAGGCCGCTCTGGAAGCGGGGCTTGAGCCGAAGGCGAACCTCGCATTCGTCTGCGACGAGGAGAGCGGGGGCGAGTTCGGTATCCGCCAGGTGCTGCAGAAGCGTCTGCTGCCTCCCACCGACTGCCTGATTGCTGAACCGACTCCTCCTTTGAGCCCCGTGCTCGGGCAGAAAGGGCTGTGCCGCCTGCGCCTGGAGTTCTCGGGGGAGCCTGGCCATGGATCGCTGTACCCGCAGGTGGGGAGATCGGCGGTGATGGAAGCATTTGCGCTGCTGGAGCATGTGAAGGCGATCCATGCGAAGGAGTACGAGGGGCCAGCCGAACTTGCAGGCATCATCGACCAGTCGTCGCGGGTACTGGAGGGCATCTTCGGGGTGCAGGATGTATTGCGGAGGGTGACCTACAATCCCGGGCGGATAGAGGGCGGCGAGAAGGCGAATATCGTCGCCCAGCACTGCAGCCTGGAGCTGGACATGCGCATGCCGTTCGGGTGCTCGGTCCAGAATCTATTGAACGATATCAAGCGGCATGCGCCGCGTGCCACGATCACCGTGATGGACTGCGCCGAGCCGGGGTTCACCGCCCCCGACGCTCCCCTTGTCGGTATCCTGTCGACGGAGATCGAGCGTGTGTATGCGGGGAAAGCCGTCCCGATCGTGCAGTGGGCAGCGAGCGATGCCAAGTTTCTCCGAAAAGCCGGCTTTTCGGTGGTGGAGTACGGGCCGGGGGAGCTCGCCACGCTCCATGCGGTGGACGAGCGGGTAGCGATCCGTCAGCTGGAGAAGGCGGCGGAGATCTACCAAGGGCTCATTTTGAAATACTCTTCATAATCATCCGCATTAGAGCGTTCAAAAGGACGCAATTGCATCTCAAAATGTCATTTCATATCTCTTTTATACTGATTTTTCAAATACTAATTCGATCGGGATGGGCAAATCGTCTACGGGAAAGCGAAAAAGGACCTATATGAGAAGGATTGAAAAACAGAATGAGGAGATGCCGCCGCCGGAGACCAAAACGCCCTTGCCAAGCTGGGGAACCAGAATTATTGCCCCCTTGAATACTGATCGATATCTCCAGGCCCTCTTCGTGTTGACCCTGATGGGTGCGTTCCTGAGATTTTATCATCTAGATTATAACTCGCTGTGGCTGGACGAAGCGGCAACACTGAATTTTGCACGCCAATCCCCTGCAGACATCTGGCAGATTACTGCAGGTGGAGAGTTCAACCCGCCACTTTTTTACTGGATAGAACATTTCATGCTCATTGTCGGGGATTCAGAGTTCGTTCTTCGGTTTGTTCCTGCACTATTCGGGGTTATGACGATACCGCTAATCTACGCTCTCGGAAAGGAGCTCGTAGATAGATCCACAGGATTGATTGCAGCAATATTGTTGACATTCTCCCCGATGCACGTATTTTATTCCCAGGATGCACGGGCATACACCATCTCGGTGTTTTTCGTGATTCTTGCGGCACTTTTTTACATAAAAGCGATGGAGCTAGAGGATTATCGGCTCTGGATGCTGTTTGGAATTGCCGCCGCCGTATCGTTCTGGTTGCATTTTTACACAATCCTGGCGATAGCTGCGATTCTTATGCATGCACTCCTAGTAAGTGCCAAACAAATTCAGGAACGCATCCGATATCTTGCAGTTTCTCTAGCCACGATTCTTCTCCTCACTCTGCCTATAATCATTGTGACCATTCCGTTGTTTGCCAAACGGACAGCGTCGTCACCCACATTCGGCTATCAGGGTTTGCTGGTTATTCAGCAGACGTTTATCCAATTTGCTGGATTTAATGATGCAATTGCAGCTGCTTTCATGGGATTGTTTATCTTGGGATTGACTTTGTGGTTTTACTCGGATAAGCAAAAGGCGGCTTTTATACTAATTTTTATTGGTGTCCCTCTCGCGCTGAGCATCCTTCTGTCCTACCGAATGCCTTTCATCCCCCGCCATCTACTATACGTATTGCCATTGTTCCTGATTGGCGTTGCATATTCTTCATACCTCTTTACACGCTTTTTCTCTCATAAAACTCCTGTTTATCTGCTTATTCTTTGCCTGGTTGCCGTCAATCTGCCCTATTTGCATGGATATTATACGACTTATCAAAAAGAGGACTGGAGAGGATTCTCCGATCAATTAGCCGCGATGACAGGGGATGGTGATATTGTTATTACTGTCCCTGAATATATCCATCTTCCATTGGATTACTACTATAGCAATATTAGCGATAACACTCTCCAGTTTGGAGCGTCCTCTGCTGCCGATCTGGAGCAGCTATCCCAGCATAAACAAGATAACAATAAGTTCTTCTATGTTGTAACCGCGGATATTATTGCTCAGAATCCAGAGGGAGATGCACTGGCATGGTTGCAGGAGAAGAGCCGGAGCATCGGGAGCCACACGGGGATTCATATGTTTACTTTAAGATAAAGGTTGATATGGGTCGTCAACTCCAACGAACTCCCAAATATTTTACCTTAAAAATTTTTAGCAAGAGCCTGACATGGTTGTTAATCTCTCTTTTTACATTAATTTTCGATTCCCCCCTTTCTCGTCGGTGAAGTGCCACCGGGATCTCAACAACTTTCTTGTTATGTATGATTAACTTCGCAAGGATCTCTGCATTAATATCAAATCCATTGCTCTCAATATCCATTGCACAGAGCGCTTCTCTTTTATATAGGCGAAAGATCGGGCTGACGCTGGTAATGTTCGAGCCAAGCATCATTCTATAGAGTGAATTGACTGCACGGCTTAGAACTAGCCTAACAAAGGAGACATCATTTACAGGATTTTTAAACAAATATGGCGATCCGGAAACACAATCAGCCCCTGTTCGGTTGTATGCCTCAATCAATCTACCGATCTCCGCTGGTCTGAATGTGAGATCGGAGTCTATCGTAACGATGAGGTTTCCATTGCTATGGTTTATACCGGTTCGAACTGCAGCACCCATCCCTTTATTTGTACCATGTGCAATGACACGCACGTCTTTTCGCATACTTTCCATCATCTGCAGCTGCAGGAGAGTGTCATCCTGACTCCCATCATCTACCATAATGTATTCGACAGCGAATCTCGCGCTTTCGGCGATCGAGTCGACAACAGGGAACAGTAAAGAGTCGTAGGTAATGATGTTCTCTCTCTCATTGTATAGGGGAACTACAATCGAGATCATTTTTCACCTCTCTCAACTCTTTCATCGAAAATCTCGAGAAAATTATACCTAATAGGAGAGCAAAATACATCGATAGCAGTCTGTCTGTTAGTACAATCGCCATCGAAGTCACGGTATCACAACCCGTCTGGGTGATGAGGTAGCTAAGTGATCCTTCGGTGATCCCGATGCCCAGGGGTATCTGAGTAACTAATCCTGCAATAATCGAGAGGCTGAAAAAAGTGGCCGCAGACAAGGGATGCATATAGAATCCAAAAGCAAGAGCGATACACCAAAGGCGGAGAAATTCGAACACAAGGGAGATCAGGGTGATGACAAATACTGCAGCTACGGGCACAAGAGACAGCTTTCGTACGTTGATCCGGAACTGTTCGTTTTTCGAGAACGAAGGGATTTTTACAATTAATCTCTGTACTAAATCTGCAAACCTGTTTGCCTTCATAAAAAAAAGGCCCAACGCAACGAGCAACAATAAAGAGACTCCTAAAACTATTAATAAAAACTGCTGGATCTCAATAAAGACCATCAAGGCAGCAAATACGAATAGAATCGCCAATTCAAAGAATCTCTCATAAAAAAGCATGGATGCACCATCGGGATAACTTAAAGAATATTTTTCTTTCATGAAATAGGCTTTGTAAACATCTCCTACTTTTCCCGGTGTAATATTCGCAAAGAAGAAACTTGAAATGCTAACCAAAGCTGACTCGTACCAGGAGAGATCTCGATCGTATTTCGAACTGAGATACTTCCATCGGTAGACTTTTATTAAGATATTGCCAATAGATAGGCCAAATGCTGCGAGTAGCAGCAAGATATCGGCGCCCAAGATTATCTGGACATTATTGAGAATTCCAGAATTCAATATTGTAAAAGCGAGAATAACCAGACCTGCTCCCAGCAATAGTCCCTGAATAGATTGTTTCTGAATGGAGGGAAGCGACATGGATGCCTGAAATGTTTCAGATATTTTTTAGTAGGTTTTTTTTCACGGTTTTTTCCGAGAAGACCCTTGTATGCAGTAATTGGTTTAGGGCTAATACATATATCAACACAATATTTTTCCTGTACTACTTATGTTCAACGATCAGTGTTTAAAAGTTGTATTGTATGTTTAAATGTTCAATCGATCAAAGTCGTAGTTTCGATATCAGGATTTTTGACGTATCTGCATCTGATCAGGAACCCAACGCGACCTTCAAGGCAATCAGATATACATTTTTTTCCACCAGGAACGCATCCCCTGAAAATTGAGCCGGCATGGCGGTAGGATCGAGCGAATATCAGGATATTACGGCATCATATACTGACGGTAGGTGAGATGCCATGGTGCCTGGCGACTCTTGAAATGATGGCAAATTATGTCCAATTCGATAGTTTCACCGTGATAGTTACGATCTCAATTGGATCTTTCGTAATAAATTTCTGCAAATCCCTTTTTATATTGATATTTAATTTGTAAAAGCATAAATAAATGTTCTGCAAAATCATACACTGATGACACAGATTCGGCATATTGTCCTGGCAATGCTTCTTCTGGGCGTCCTGTGCCTGACAGCAGGGTGTACCGCTGCCGAAAAAGGCAGCGTTCAACCGCCCTGGTTCCCTCCGGCGACCACCACGCCCTCCACCTCCGGCAGCGCAACCCCCGCCCCAACGCTCACCTACGTGACGATAGCAACCCCCTACCCGGCCACGCCCACGGCCACCCGCGGGATACCGACCCCCACCTTCAGGACGCCTCCGGTGAATCAGGGTGGAAACGAGTATCTGGAGATATTCAAAGACACGATGTACTTCAACTATAACACGACCGCTCTCGAGTATGACGTCCAGACTCCGCCGTTCATCATCAAGTACAATATCATCCCGGCCACGGTGACGCGGGAGATAGTGATTATTAAAAAGGATGGGTCCCGAGAGACCATACACGACACAAACATTGACGACCAGTCCTGGTTTGAGATCGCCGTGCGGGACAGGGAGTCCGGGCAGGTAATCAAGAATATGGGATTTGGTACCCAATACCGGCAGACGAGTACACAGGGTCAGATCACAATTCTTAGTAGCGGCTCCTATCACATCGATCTGCGCGGAGGAAAGAACATCCGGGTCGATCTCTGCATGACCGTTGGGAATAGTTAATATCGGATCGCTTCCATCTCTTTTTCATGCCGACATGCCGTGACTGCTCCTTCTATACGCCACGGAGCGACAGGGAGGGCGAGTGCAAAATTCAAGGCGCTGTACCCGCGGACAGAGAGGCGGAGCGGTGCCCTTCCCGAACATTTCGCCCGCGAACGTAGAGCAGACAATCATTTTAAGTGCTAATAGCGACAAAATAGTATGGCACGGTCCCGGTAGGGTAGTGGATATCCTAGAAGCCTGCGGAGCTTTTGACCCGGGTTCAAGTCCCGGCCGGGGCGTTCCTGTATTTCCGTGCAGACTGCTCTTCTGTTTGTGCCCCGCACGACTCCCCGTCCTCGCTCCAGAACAATCTTCCGCCCAACCTCAAGCCAGACGGTCCGATCTCGGCAGTTGGCGTCGGATTGTGCAGCCCCGGTTCGGGCAACCAGTGGATTGCATCAGGATGCTTTTCGTTACTCTCGGCGTATAGCTGGCTGAACCGGGGAAAGATTTATGTATGGGGTCCGCATTTGTGCCGTGCATGAGAGAACACCTCATACTTTTGGTATCCTTCATCGCCATTGCTGCCTTCGGCCTTCTCGCCGTGGCAGCAGCGCAGGGAGGATATGGCGGCGGGAACGGCCAGGCGGATGCCCTGGTCGGCCCTGTACTGACGATCACCGAACCGCAGGAGGGGGCGAACCTGACGGGCGACAGCGTGACGGTATCCGTGAACGTGACCAACTTCACGCTGGTGGAGCGGCTGGGGGCCGAGAACGTACCGGGCGAGGGGCACC
>JAXDAH010000102.1:0-27832 GCA_034679905.1 Methanomicrobiales archaeon
ACTTCACCCGCGGATCGTTGCGTGGGATGATCTCCGTGTAGCCTTCGCCGCCGCCGATCGGATTGCCGGTCGGATTGGACTCACTGCCAAAGGTCTCGCCTGTCTGCACGGCCTCTATGATCACGGATACAGCTACACACTTCGCCTCCGGCGTGGGGAAGTTGAAGCCTACCGAATCGGTCCCCTGAGGGGCGATTGTAATGTGACGGGTGCTCCTGGTTGCCCCGTTCAGGGCCAGGGTTATGTTTACCTCGCTCGTCAGGTGCGCGGTGTTTGAGAGCACCACCCTCACTGCGCTCGTGTTCGGTTCCCCGGATGTCTGGGGGGTGATCGCTTCGATCGTGCGTACGGTTACCTCATGTTCTTCCTGTGGAACGAAAAAGACAAAACGCGGCGTCTCCCCTTCCTCTCCCGTATCCGAAGTGAAAAAGATCCCCAGCCCCCCTATGTACGGCCCATCCCTGTGCAGTGTAGAAGAGAGGAGCTTGAACGTGGAATTGTTCAGTCGCGAGAGATCATCAAAGAGTCCCCGGGAACTCTGCGAATTATACCTCCTGCTCTCCGCTAACCCGTAATCCTGCCCGTCGGAGACATGCAGTGCGTTTATTCCCTGCATGGCGATGAGAATAGCCAGCACAATGGCAACAGCAGGTACAATTCCACGAAACGCTTTCCTTTTCATATGCACCTGATGTGCTGAGCCCCGTCCACACGGGTGGATATGCACATTTATGGATGATACACGCAACTTTACCTATTAATCTTTACCCCTGGCACCCTCTGCAGTGAAGTTGCGTCCCTGCATATGCAGGGAGATCTTCAGACGTGTGTCAGGAGGAAACCTCGCATAAAAAAAGAGTGGGATTAACGGTAGGAGATCGGCCCGGAGGAACTTATCGTCCGGCTGGAGCCGAGGGCATTCATGGTCATGGAGATCTTCCCCTGACCGTTCTGCTGTTCCACATAGTATCTTCCGAGGAACCAGTTGTGGTGGATGTATGTCCCCGTCCTGGGCACATCTCGGATAGTTACGGCATAATCGGTGGCCTGGCGAACGGTGTTGTGGTGGATATCCACCCGGTCTCCGGCATATCCCGAGCCATCCGGGGCCGGGTGTACGTCGAAGCTGTGGCCACCCTGACTGCTGGTGACTTCCCCAACAATGTTGTACCGGGCCTCGTAGCTCTCATCGCCGTACCCCTGCCCGCAGGTGCAGTGTCGCATGTAGTTGAAGTAGTTGGACTCGATCAGGAGACCGCTGACATGCTCTTCCCACACGCCATACCCCATTCCGTCTGCCTGACAGTGGTGGATGTTGTTGTGGTGGACATGGATACCGCTAGCGAAGAGGTTGCGGCGAACTGTAACACCGGCGCCGCTAAACCCATAGATTTCGCAGTTGTCGATCTCGACGTTCTTATACGGCACTCCAAGTCCGCTACGCCTTCCTCCTTGGGCGGCGTCCATGCGGGCTGTGGTATGATCGGGACCGTCGATCCGGAGTCCGGTGATCCGCACGTTCGCGCCGCCGGCGGTGATCATGCAGAAGACGTAGCCCGAACTCGGGTCGCCAGAAGTCCGTTCCTGATAGATGCGGCCGCCGGGGGAACCGTTCTCGCCGCGGTTGCTGGCCAGCGTCACCCCGGCCGGGATGACCAGGTTGCTGGAGAATGAGTTGAGCCGTGGCGTGAACGTCATCCCGGTGAGGTCGATGTTGGCCGTCGGCTCCACGTAGACGACGTCGCCGGCCCTGGCGTTTGCGAGAGCGCTGACGAGCTGGCTCCGCGTGGAGACGACGGACTTCACCCGCGGATCGTTGCGTGGGATGATCTCCGTGTAGCCCGCGCCGCCGCCGATGGGCTCACCGTACACATCGCGTCCCGACCCCAGTACCGGTTCGGCGCCGTAGAACTCCGTCGGTGCCGTCGTAGGCCTTGGCGTCGGAGTTTGTGTCGGCGTCGGTTTCGGCGTCATGGTTGGCGTCGGGGTTGGTGTCGCCGTAGGCCGTGGCGTCGGCGTCTGAGTCGGCGTCGGAGTCTGCTGCTGCATGGGCTCGAACTCTACGTAAGCGAGATCGATGACACCGGGGTCCTGCTGGATCTGTATGGTGTGCTCACCCGCGATGAGCGGGATCTGGACGGTGGTGGGTGCAAATGTCTCCCAGCTGTTGGTGTTCGGGGCATTCACGGTGACTGCCTGCTCACCATCTACGAGCACCGAGATGGATCGTCCTGTGTATATGGTGCTGGTGTAGAAGGTAGCTGCATACGTCCCGGTGGTCTCCACTTGCACTTTGGAGTATTTCAGCCATTCCCCGGTGTGGCCATTCCCAATCACGTAACCCACGGCATCCCGCCATCCTATATCGACACCTTGATCCTGTGTGGCGGTGCGATATTGAGGATGGTTCCCCAGCGCCGGGATCTGCGTGTTCACCGTAGGGGTGTCATCATGGTAGGCTACACCTTCACCGCCGAGGTCGAAGTCCACGAAGTTGATCCGTCCAGGAACTGTATGGGCCTTATAGGGTCCGGTTCCGGGCGTCGGAGTTTGTGTCGGCATCGGTGTTGGCGTAGGGGTGGGATCGGGGGAGTCGTTGCCGCCGAGGCCTTCGGGGACGAAGGACGGGTCGTTGGTGAGAAGGATCTTGTCAAGTCTGGCACCATCCTCACGCCAGCGGATCTTCAGACTGTGGCTGCTGTCCGTGAGACGGTACGTACTCGGTGCCTTAACCCAGCGCCAGCTGGAGCTCTGTCTGGTTGACCAGTACGCCGAGCTCCCGTTGTCCATCTGGACCCAGAAGGAGTCGTCTTTGGGATTGGGCGTATACACACGTGCCCAGAGGGTATACGTTCCTGCTTCCTGAACAGAGAACTGATAGTAGGCGACACCACGGTTTGAGAGGCTATTGCTGTTAAAGCCGCTCTGCGGAGGGGCCCAGATATACTTCCCGCCCGATGCGGACGAGGTGGTATCCACCTGCATCGGGGATGTCAGGGCACCGCCCTCACCCTCCTGCCAGAGGTAGATATCGGCGGCGGCCGCCGTGCATGTCAATGCTATGCACGCTATCCCAAATACCGCCAGGACGCTGATAAAGAGCCTGAACGGAGGGATACGGGGTGCTGTCTTTCTGTCGGATAGAGATGCCGACTCTGCCAAGGCCGTAGCTCCGGCACAAGAGTCGTTTCGTCTCTGAACGTTCTTACACTTCATTTATCACCTCGATTTTAGTTTTTACAATAAACAATGAAAGAAAGATGTATAAGAACTAATAGGTATTCTATTCAATTTATATAAGAGAATATTTGGGTTATTCATCGTGTTTTTGTTTATTATTTAGTTTATAATTGATTTTCAATAATTTATGAAAATAAGAAAATATATAAATAGACATTTCTCAAAATGCAAAATAGTGCTCACGCATTGAGATATTCTTTTCTCCCCGTATCTTTTACCGTTTGAATATCCCTCCTTTGTACGATGGATTTTTGTGCGTCAGCCCGGTTATAATTTGCAGAAATTTATCCCTGCCCGGCAGATGCAGGGGGGGCATATCTCTCCAGGGCAGGGGGTCACCAGAGCAATTTACTTATGTGTGGATGGTACATACCGCATCCTGTGGTCCTGAAGAAGAAACAGTCTATCGTCCTGGTGCTCATTGTCTGGATCTCCCTGATCGGTATCGTTGCCGTTCTACTGGGAAATTTGATGCCGGAGCAGTACTTCGCCTTCTGCCTCATCGGCGTGACGGCGATTGCATACCTCACCGAACCGAAGTATGTCCAGCCGCGGCATACACGCTACCTTAAATACGTGTCCACCCTGGGCACCGTAGCCTTCATCCTGCTGGTACTCTGGGTGATCATGGCCTCGATCGGTGTGTAACGGCGGCTTTATGCATAACAGAGACTGGAGAGTGCGAGTTGTGGGAGTCAGGAACAGATACGTGATCGCCGGCATCTCTCTGCTGGTGGTTTCCTCGGGGATGGTGGCATATGCGGCCTATGGGACTCTAGGACATCTGGTTGGAGCGGTCTTCATCATGGGCGGGTTGAGCTGCCTCATGGGAGGCGCATTCATGCTTGCCCTCTACCGTGAGGATTCTCTTGACGTGGCGTTCACCCTGCCCTTTACGGTGGAGGGCGCGCGGAGTGTCTGCACTCTCTGTTCAGCGATCGGAGCGAAAGGCCCGGGCATTGTCGGACGGTCGAAGGATGGTACCGGTCTCGTGCACAGGGTGGCGGTAGACTCTGCCGACGGGGAGAGAACTATCGAGCTCGCCCCGAGCGGCCTCTCTCTCCTGAAGCTGCTCAAGGAGGAGTATGCCCTGCAGATACCTACAGAATGGGACGATCTCCTGCGTGCCGTACGCGAGGTGCTGCTTGACACTCTCGAGATCGCAGAGGGTGTCCGCATCGAGGAGAGCGATGGGGATGTCGTGGTGAATCTCGAACAGTACCATCTCATCGACGGCTGCATTGACATGCATGGAGAGAGTGCGGAATCCTGTTCCCTCTACCCCTGTTCTGTTGGGAGTCTGGTCGCCTGCATGCTGGCCGAGGGGCTGGGCCGGGACTGCTGGCTCCGCCAGGTGGAGGTGGATCGCATCAGCCGCACCGTCCGTTCGACCTTCTCGTGCCCGGCGGAGGATGGGGAGCCTGGACCCCGAGGAGAAGGTTGCTCCGAGGCGGCGGTCTGCTAGGAAAGGGGGGTGCGTACCATAGATCAGCACAGGGTATTTGCTCAAAGGCTCGGTCTGGTCGGATTAACACGGATCTGTCTGGCCTTCTCCTCCCTGCTCATCCTCCCGATTCTGACGAAGAGCCTTACCGTCGCGGACTATGGTGTGTGGGTGCAGATGCACGTGATGATCACCCTGGTGCCGACAGTCGTGGTCCTCGGCCTGCCTTTCACGATGGTGCGATTCCTCCCTTCTGCTGATAGCCGGGAGAAGATCCAGGAGGGCTTCTACTCCCTCATCCTGATCGTGGCATTCCTGGGCGGAGCGGTCGGCGTATTCTTCTATGCGTTCGCCCCGGCGATCTCGGCCGCCCTCTTCAACGGCGATGTGCCGATCGTGCGTATCCTCGCCCTCATCATCTTCATCGAGTCCCTGAACCTGCTCGCGATCACGTACTTCCGCACGTTCCAGCAGATCAAACGCTACTCCGTGATCATGCTCTTCCGTACCTACTTGAGCTTCGCGGTGGTTGCTGCCCTCATCCTGCTGGGTTTCGGGATCCTGGGAGCTGCCTGGGGGCTGCTTGCGGAGGCCTCCATCTCATTGGTCATCATCATGGGGCTGATCGTGCGGGAGATCGGTATCTGCAAGCCCCGCTTCACCAACGTACGGGAGTACCTGGGCTTCGGCCTGCCTACGGTGCCGGGCAACCTCTCCGACTGGATCGTCACCTCGAGCGACCGGGTCCTCATCGGCCTCCTCCTCGGTTCAACCTTCGTTGGCTACTACACGCCGGGCTATACTCTTGGCAACACCATCGGGATGTTGATTGCACCCCTCGCCTTCCTGCTGCCACCCGTTCTCTCCAAGTACTACGACGAGAACAACATTGTGGAGGTGCGGCGCGTGCTGGGATTTTCCCTGAAGTACTTCCTGGCGCTTGCAATACCGGCCTTCTTCGGGCTATCCTGCCTCTCGCGGCCGCTGCTCACCATCCTGACCACCCCCGAGATCGCCGACCAGAGCTACGTGATCACCCCCTACGTGGCGTTGAGTCTCCTCCTCTTCGGTATCTTCTCCCTTCTCGGGGGCATCATCGTACTCGAGAAGAGGACGACCGTTATGGGGACGACGTGGACGCTCGCGGCGTTCACCAATGTCGTCCTAAACTACCTGTTCATCCCCTGGCTCGGAATTGTGGGCGCGGCGATGACCACGCTCGCGGCCTACATCCTCGGGCTCGCCCTTACGATCCATTATACCAAGCACTCGCTCCGTCGCCTGGAGTTCCCCGTCGACACTCGTTTTATCGCCAAGAGCATCTTTGCCTCCGTGCTCTTCTCCGTTCTGCTCCTCGCCTGGAACCCGGTGGGGATGGTGAATGTGCTGATCGCGGCGGTTGCCTCTGTCGTCATCTACAGCGCAACCCTCCAGATCTCGGGGGGATTCAAAAAAGAGGAGATCAACTTCTTCCGCAGCCTGCTAAAGATTTAATTCTGCAAAGAGGGAGCGGATATCCTCCTTGGAGAGCGCCCTCTGGTCCCGGGACGAGTAATTCAACCGCTTCGTCCGGGTCTGGCCCGCTATCGACGAGGGATCCAGGTCGTTGCGGCTGTGGGGCAGCACGATGAACATCTCGTCGTCCTCGTATGCGTTCACCGCTTCGTTCTCGGTCATCAGCTCCTCGTAGAGCTTTTCGCCCGCCCTCTCGCCGATCGTCTCGAAGCGGATGGATCTTGCATCCCCGATCCTGAAGTGCTCTACGGCGGCCTCTGCAAGATCCCCGATGCGGACGACAGGCATCTTGAGGATGAAGATCTCCCCGCCTCTCGCCATCTCCGTTGCTTTCAGTATCAGCTGGATGGCGTGCGGAAAGCCCATGATGAAGCGGGTCATATCCGGATTGGTTATCGTGACAGGGCCCCCGCGCTGAATCTGCGAACGGAAGAGGGGGATGACGGAGCCGCGGGAGTTCATCACGTTCCCGAATCGGACGCAGGAGAAGATGCTCTTTTTCTTCCCCCGGTACAGGTTCGCCGAGATGGTCAGTCGCTCCGCGAGGAGTTTGCTCGCCCCCATGACGTTGATCGGATTCACCGCTTTATCCGTCGATATCGTGGCGAAGCTGGCCACCTCCGCGTCCATCGCGGCCTCGATCAGGTTCTGGGTCCCGATCACGTTCGTCTTCACCGCCTCGAACGGGTTGAACTCGCAGAGCGGAACGTGCTTCAGTGCAGCCGCATGGAATATGATATCCACCCCCTCGACCGCCCTTCGGATTCGATCCGGGTCCCGGATGTCACCGACCAGCGTACGGAGCCGTGCCGACGGGAGCGTCTGGTCGAGGTCGAAGAGACCGGTCTCGTTGTTGTCCAGCACACGGATCGACTGCGGATTCATCGAAAGGAGTGTATGGACCAGCTCTCTCCCTATGGATCCAGTACCCCCCGTGACAAGAATCGTCTTATCTTCATAGAATCCCTTCACCCCCATTATGCATCACCAGTCCACTGTTAATTCGCCCTTCCGCTCCTAGCGAATCGCCTGCTTTTATCACTACCTATGTATTAAACTATGGTGTCCCCCTGCACGTCCGCTCCGGGCGGGCGGGCTGGACGACGCCGCGAGAGGGCCGTAAGGCACTTGCCGAGGCGCGAGCAGGCAATGTAACCCTTCACATCCACTTCGACAGCACCGAACCCTTCCTTGAACCGCCGCAATCCCTCGTTATTCAAACTTGAGGCGAGGTTGATCCAGCGGTACCCCTCTCTGCAAGCCTCCTCGATGACGTCCCAGAATAACATGTAGTTGGCGAAGGTCCTCCGAAATCGGGAAGGTGTGGCATCGATCAGGAAGTGGATACCCTCCCCGTGCCACAGGCTGACGAGACCGGCGGCGAGCTCTCCATCCACCTCCGCGAGGTGGAGCCGAATCTGATGCCCTGCGTGCCCTGCCAAGGCATGGAAGAGTCGCTCGGGGAGAGGGGGGGTGCGGTAGCCCCACTCCCGTGCCCGCTCGGCGTAGAGGGGATAGAACGCCTGAAAGGCCTGTGCACCTGCTGCAGGGTGCGTCTCGACACCCTGCGTTCGGGCGGCCCGTATGCACCTCCTCGTCAGCCTTCGGAATCGTGTCTGCGATAGGGACTCGAATTCCGCGTCCAGCGAGATGACGTGGGCATGGTCGTTCTTCTGCTCCACGAATCCAGTATCCTCCGGCACCGCAATATTCCAGAACGGGGGCAGGGTGAATTTGAAGATCGGATGCATGCCGCCGACGATAGTGCGGAGAAGAGCATCGATCTGCTCTTCTGTGAGCGGATGCGGGGAGAAGATACCCCCGTAGCCGAGAGGTACGGCATTGTAGCTGGAGTAGAGGTGGTGCCTCTCCTCTATCATGGGGACGAGCACCTCCATGCCGTCCACCCGATACAGCCTTGCGGCTGGTCGCATCGGGTAGGTCTCCGCCAGGATCTTCGTCCACAGCGGGGTATGGAAGAGGTAGCTGTTTGCAGAGGGATCCACGATCGATTGCCAGGTGTGTTCCGGAACCGAGTCCTCCCAGTCGATACGAGGCTTTCTGCTCATCCTCTCCCTCCGCGGCCTTTCGCGTGGAACCCGTCCTGGCATGTCGTGATGCGGTACATATGCTCGTCGGGCGGGTGCCCGCGACGGGGCATAGGGAGGATCCGGCCCGCGAGCTGCTCGGTGAGGGGATCCGCCGGCTGGTGCGGGACGATCTCCCCATACGCGTCCTCCCGGTGCATCAACGCCTCCACGGGGCGTTCCGTATCACAAACCCGCTGCCTCTCATCGATGATGCGTCCGGGGGGTTGGCTGTGTCGTTCAAGGTGCAGGATCTCGGGCAGTCGGGATCTCTCTTCTCATGGAACCAAGGCGGGGGATAGGAGTTGTTGCCCGGGAGGGCCTCCATCGGCTCCTGTGTGTTGCTGCTCCGGAGGGCGTTTTCGTCCAGGCTCTCCAGCGCAAGGGATCCGGCGGTAGCCTGCCGATCGTCCAACCGCCGGCGGGGGAATTCGATGGGGGGGAGGTCTGCGATGCGGTTCTTCATCCGGTACCAGCTCCCGGTATAGGTTCTCGATAGTGGTACTCGGCGTGACCTCCGTCTTGGCGCCCCCCCCGATCCTGCACTGCAGACGTTTTTTAGATCCTGCGTGCATTCCCCGCCGCTGGCCCCGGGCTGCATCTGACGGTCGATGGGGGCGGCACGGTATGCCCCTCTGCTGTAGCGCGGGCAGATGTTCTCGCATTTATGGACATGGATCTCCTCGGTGGCTTCGTCTGATGAGAGCGGGAGCAGCAGACGGTTCGGATCAGAATCGGATCGAGATCGAGCCAGCACCCGATGTCATCACCTTCGTCATCCTGTCACCGATATAGTATTTATACGTTATTGCGAGGATCGCTCTCCCGCGGGGGCCTTCTCCCCTGCAGGATCACATCGAGGGAGGCGGGGCCTACGTTGAAGAGGAGATCGATGACGGAGAGATAGGGGACGAACTCCCCATAGAGCTGGGGATAAACAGGATGCTCGTACTCGTGGAACCGCAGCGTAATGCCCGCCTGGGCGAACCGATCCGGATCCATGAAGGATCGGCCCGCGGCACCCTCCACCAGTTCGGTGATCCCGGTCCGCTGACAGAGGTACACAGCCCGGTCCACCGTATCCATCGGCTCATCATGGAGCCCGAGCTCCGAGGAGAGGACGACCGTCGGTGAGAGGGCGAGGATACCGAGAACCGCACGGATGATCGCAAGGTTCAGGTCCCTTAGCAGGGTAAACTCGCGGCTGAAGATCGCCTCAAACGTCCCCCTGTACTCTGCAAAGAAGGGAGCTTTTCGGTATGCCTGCTCGATCAGCTTCCAGTGCTTCTTGAGCGGGTTCCCGTGGTTGTAGGAGATCCGGACACGGTGGATAGGGGTCTCGATCGGCTCTTTCTGCACCGGAAGATTCAACCACATGGTGCCCTCGGGGGTCTTGATACGATTCCGCTTTTGCCAGGATCTTCGGTTAAACTGCAGGTGGTCCGCCGCGACGTACGTATCCGCACCCGCGATCGCATCGAAGTAGCCCATCCACGGGAGGTACGTGGGCTGAAAGATAGCTCCTCTCATAAACTGGCTCCTGTGCACGCAAGCCTGCTGTAGGGGCCTCCTCCCTACCGGCATCGACCTGGGTGCCGCGAGTTAGGTCGTTGAAGTTCGGTTGTTAGACGCCCGAAGGTATTTATGAATTTCTGTCACAATCTCCCCCTTGCCCCGGCCGATCTCGAGATCCTTCGTATTCGCCGGGTGTATATACCGAGCACCGGAGAGCCATAGGGGACCGATAGGGCTGCCCCCGTAGCGAGAAAAGAACTCTCGATAGACCTCGCGCTGCATGTCATTCTGGCACAGGAGGGCAACCGGGCGACCCAGGGCAAGAGCCTCGAACATCGTCAGCCCGGGGTGTGTGACCACCGCATCCGCCGCACGGATCAGCTCTGCCAGGCTCCGGTTCTGTACAACCTCTACGCTACCCCTGCGCTCCTCCAGGGTCCGTGAAAGCGCCTCGCGGTAGCCGAACAGGGGACCGAGAACCACCTGAATCGATACGTCCTCTCCATCCAGTTCCTCCACTGCCCGTGTGGTAAGGTTCAGGGGATCGCTCCCCCCGAACGATATGAGGATGCGCCGGATGCTGCCTGGGCGCCCCGGCGCCGATTCAGCGTCCGTATCGAAATCCGAAGAGAGTATCAGGTACTTCGGCCCCTGGAAGTACCGGCGTCCGCCTGCATCCACCGCGGCGAGGTTCCGGAATCCCGGATCGGCAAGAGCGTTTACGACCATATCGGCATGCTCGTTCGCCGCCGTGGTGTTATCGAAGATGAGGATCTTCGCCTCCGTGCATTCGCGCATCTCTCTGGTAAACGTTTCCTCGAGGATGTACCGGTCTATTACGATCAGGTCGGGTCGAATGCCCTCGAGTGCTCTCACGATCGCAGCGTCCCGATCCCGGATGATACAGGAGAATCCCCTCTGACCGATCAGCTCGGTAACTGCACCGTCTCCCCGCACTATGAAGAGGATATCGTATTCGCATCCCGACAGCTCCCCGGCGAGGGTGAGGGCGCGGAAGAGGTGCCCCATCCCCATCTCCTTACCGCCATCGGTAACGAATACAACCCGCTGCCTCTCTCCCTGCCGATAGTGTCTCTGGCGGACAGCCCGGTTCAGTTCTGCAATCCCGGGGTGACTGTCCAATACGGCGAGGATGTCGGCCCTATCCGATTCCACGAGATCCGGAAGGTGGCTCGCGAGCGCCTGGAAGACCTGCAGGTCGCGGGGATCGTCGATGGTAAGCCGGATGTCATCCCTCTTCAGGGAAGCGGGTGGCTCCAGGATGGCGATGCGGAAGAGATCCGGGTGCTCGTAGAGGTAGGGCGTGACGTGTTCTCGGTGCCAGACCTCTCTTCCTTCCCGCTCCGCCCGTGCCAGCGCTTCATGGGTGAAGACCTCGCTGCCGAGCCCAAGAATCACGCCTCCCACGGCGGCGTAATCGCATCCTTCCCTGACGAGGTGCCGCACGAGGTCTTCCATGAGCTCGAGGTCTGTCAGAGGATTGTCGGCCGTCACCCGCACGATGACAGCGGCTCCGACCGCATCCGCGGCCCCGAGGTACCGGCCCAGCACATCCTCCTCGTCGCCCCGATACCAGTCCGCTCCGCACCGTTCTGCAAGGGCCACGATCGGGTCGTCGATAGGCCTCACGGTTGTGGCAACGACGATTGCATCCAGGCATCTCGACTTCTGCAGCCTGCGGATCAGGATCTCGAGGGCCGAAAATCCTCCGATCCTCTCCAGCACTTTGCCGGGCAACCTCGTGGATCCCATCCGTGCCTGGACAATCGCGGCCACCCGGCCCCTCATACATCGCTCCACGTGATCGGTGTATCGGCCGCGATGGCGTTCCTAGCCGCCCTCCCGACCACGATGCTCCGATGCTTCGGCTCGATGCCGGTACCCGGCCGAACGATCTTGATCTTCTCTTCGGTGAGAATATCCCCGGCAGCGATTCCTTCTCTTGCTGCCAGGCTCCGCCGTGCGAGCGGTCGTATCTCTTCCTCTGCAGCGGCGGGTCGTTTCAGGCCGTCACCGAGCGCGGCCTCGACCGAGCGGATCGTCTTCACCATCTCCCTGAAGTCGGCCGGTTCCAGGGAGAGTGCGTGATCCGGGCCGGGGAGTCTCCGGTCTAGGGTGAAGTGTTTCTCGATCAGCTGCGCACCCACCGCCACCGCGACCGCCGGAATCAGGGACCCCTCCGTGTGATCCGAGAACCCCACGGGCATCCGGAACACCTCTTTTAGCTGCCGGATCGCGAGAAGGTTGGCGTCCGCTACTGCCGTCGGGTAGGAGGAGACGCAGTGCAGCAGCGCCACCTGCCCGTTTCCGCTCTCGTAAATTGTACGGAGGGCCTCCTCAACCTCCGAGAGATGTGCCATGCCGGTGGAGAGGATGATCGGCCTCTGTCGGGCGGCAATATACTCGAGGAGTGGCAGGTCGGTGAGATCTCCGCTCGCCACCTTGAAGAGCGGCGTCCCGAGCCGGTCCAGGAGATCCGTGCTCTCTTCGCCAAAGACGCTGCCGGAGAAGAGGATTCCTGTATCCCGCGCGGTATCCGCGAGCTCCCCCCACTCCTCCGTGGAGAACTCGAGCCCCTTGAAGAGGTCGTAGTAGGCGGCGCTCCGACTGCAGAACTCCTCGGTCCTATAGATCTGGAACTTCACGAGATCCGCCTCTGCCTCCGCAGCGGCCCGTATGAGCCGTTTTGCCTGTTCGAGATCCCCGTCGTGGTTCAGCCCGGCTTCTGCGATGATGAAGCAGGGTTGCCCATCCCCTATCATTCTGTCTCCCATCGGTATCATCTTGGCTCACCTGTGATAGTACGTAGCCAGCTTCGTGACGGCGGCGATGACATCCTCCACGTCCTCCTCCCGCATCCGCGGATAGAGCGGGAGCGAGAGGATCCGCTCGTAGACCCGTTCCGCCACCGGAAAGTCACCCCGCCGATAGCCGAACGTCTCCGCGTAGTAGGGCTGGAGATGGAGAGGGATGAAATGGACACTCGTGCCAATATTCTCGGCACGAAGCGCTTCGATGAACTGGTCCCGCCCGATATTCAAGTGTTCCGTGTCGATCCGGATCGGGTAGAGGTGCCAGGCATGGAGTATCCCCTCATGGCAGTGGGGGCAGGCGATCCCGGGGAGGTCACGGAAGGCCCGGTCGTATCGCCGGGCAATGTTCTCTCGCGCCCGCTGCATCCCGGGAAACCGGCGGAGCTGGTGGATACCCATCGAGGCTTGGATGTCGGTCATGTTGTGCTTGTAGCCGGGATACAGCACCGCATAGTACCAGGAGCCCTGTGAAGAGTAGCGCTTCCAGGCGTCCCGGCTCATGCCGTGCAGGCTGAGGATGCGAATCCTTTCGGCAAGTCTCGCATCCGGTGTAACGACCATCCCGCCCTCGGCGGTCGCCAGGTTCTTCGTCGCATAAAAGCTGAAGGATGCGGCATCGCCGAACGTCCCCACCATCTTCCCTCTATAGGCGGCGCCAAGGGCGTGGGCCGCATCCTCAACCACCCGAAGGTTATACTCCCCGGCGATCGAGAGTATTTTCTCCATGTCGCAGGGGTGGCCGGCATAGTGCACGGGGATGATCGCCTTCGTCCGCTTCGTGATCGAGGCCTCGAGCTGCTGGGGGTCAAGGTTGCAGGTCTCTGCATCGATGTCGGCGAAGACCGGCTTGGCACGAAGATGCACGATGATATTTGCCGTTGCCGTAAAGGTGAAAGGGGACGTGATGACCTCATCGCCCTCCTGGATGCCCAGTGCGAGCAGGGACAGGAAGAGCCCGGCGGTGCAGGAGTTGACCGCTATCGCATGTGGGCAGTCGACGTATGCGGAGAACTGCTCTTCGAATGCATGGGTCTTCGGGCCTGTCGTTATCCAGTCGGAACGGAGAGTATCGACCACCTCTTCGATCTCCGCCTCCCCTATACAATGCCGGAACGCCGGTAGGAACGCATCCCGTACCGGCATCCCACCAAGAATCGCAGGTTTATCCATACATAGAAACCTCAACCGACGAAGTGCCGGAATCCTTGCGGATTCTTCTGATATTTCTCTATGCGCAGGCCACGACCCGGCAGGTTATAGCATAAGGCACACGGGGAAATATAATCTTTATCCCCCCTCGGACCGGGCTCCCGTGTTGCGAGCGAACCCTGCAAAGGGATCCCTCTTCTTCCGTGCACCACTGCCGTGCACCAGGTACACTTCCATATTCTGCCCCTCATAGATCCGATCGACGGTGGGATCGCTGTCGAGCCGTTCGAAGTCGCTCTCGTTGAATCGAGCCAAGGAGCGGTACAGCGTGCTGTAAATCTCGAGGATGAACTTTTCATCCAGCATTATGTAGCGGTCTCCCGCGATTGACTCCCCGAGGTAGCGGTGACTGGTGTAGTTGAAATGGGAGACGTGGCCAAGGTCAAATACCTGGGATCGTAGGATCGCATCCTGTCGCATCCCCAGATGGGCACTTGCGATCCGATACGGAGGGGGCACCTTGTGGTACATGAAGGTGGTGTTCGGTTTCCGATGCTCCATCACCCAGAATTCCCCCTCCAGGCTCGCATGACTTATCGCATCGTTCGTGCGGTAGATGAAAGGGGACGGATAGAAGATCCAGATGCTCAGCACCGAAGCGAAGAGGATGACCCCCACAATGAGCAGGGGCCGAATTCGCCGCAGGGGCAGCCTGCCGAAGAGGCCCTGGTGCAGGCCGTTCAGGGAGTGGAGCGAGAGTCCGACCAGGAGCGGGAAGAGTGTGATGACAAAGAACTTCATCCGCTCGCTTGCGAGGCCTGTGAGGGGGTGCACGAAGTCCACTATCCAGAGGAGAGTGGCTAACAGGAAGAGGCAGGAGTATCCCACGAATGCTCGCGTGTCACGCACCCCGGCGGTATTCCTATGCCACAGGACCATCAGGATCGCAGCGAGGGAGAGCCCCAGCAGAAGGAAGTAGACCCCATAGCCCTTGATCGTCGTCAGGAGGATGTCGAAGATGGAGAGACCGAGCTTCCAGGCTGCGCCGGTGGCCTCCTCGATAGGCCCCTCCCCGAGCGCCGTCAAGGTATACCACCCCTCAAGGGTATCCAGGAGGCCGTTCCAGACCCTCGGGACCCTCCATGCCCAGACGACGAGAATGATAATGATGAGGTAGGACAGGCTGAATCGTATCTGGCGCAGTTCTCGGATGGAAGGGAGAACTCTAACCTTCTGCTGCCATCGCCGGTGAATCAGGCCGCTCGCTTCCATCACGAGCAGGACGATCACCAGGAGGCTTGCAGAGACTGGATGAAACATGGGGGCGGCGGCAACGAGAAGTACGAGCGGTATACCAAACCCGAGCGACCCGCTGCGGGAGAATCGGACATAGAGGTAGAGGATCAGGGGGATCGTGAGCAGGGTGAAACCCATCGGAAACAGCTGTCCGAAGTAATAGACGTTAAGCACCGTGCTCGTGAGCACCGCGAGGATCGCCGCCCGCTTCTCAAGCACCTCGCGGGCAAGGAGGTACGTGGTGACGATGAAGAGGAGGTAGAAGAGGGGACCGATGAAGGCGATGTATCGTTCCGGAGCGATTTGAGACAGGAACCCGATCTGGGAGCACAGGGTATGTGTGATGGGGTAGGGGTTCGTCTCCACCGTACCGAAGAGCAGTATGTTATTGATATACCCGAGGTGCGTCATATGGTCTTCGCTTGCCGAAATTGCGTATCCCCGCAGGAACGGCAGGAGAGCGACCACCAGGTTGGCCATCAGGACGAGGACGAGCCCCGGTCTCCACCAGTACGGACGTCCCCTCTCGATGAGGGCGCTGTACACCACCAGCAGGATGCCACCGGCGAGGGCAGTGAAGAACAGCAGCCAGAAGAATGGCGGCAGGGCGGTGTAAAGGGAGATCTCATAGCCACGGATGGTGTAGAACCCGATGCAGGCGATAGCGGCCGAGAGTGCGAGGTATAGGGCGGCAGCTGCAAGGGCGAGCTGGCGATCCCGAGAGTTCCTATTCAAGCCGCACCCTCCTTTCTGCAGTGCTGCGGATCAGGTCGGCGATACGTGCCGCTGCCTGGCCGTCCTGCAGATAGGCCTGATCCTCGACGAAACGTCTCTCTTGTTCGAGGATCTCCCGACGCACGGCGGGATCCTGTAACGCCGCTCGAATCGCAGGCTGGATCTCCGCCTTCTCCGTCACGATGATCGCCCCGCTTCCCCGGAAGTAACTGGACCCGGTCCCATACTCCCGCAGGTCTACGATCACCACCGGTCTCTCCAGGGCCATCGCCTCCAGCAGAGCGGTGGAGGAGACGCCGATCGCAAGATGCACGGATGAGAGCAGCTCGGGAAGCGGCGCATCGCCCCAGACGATCGGCGGGTTCGGCATGTCCGTGACGATCTTCCGGTACTCTTCTTCACTCTCCCGGGGATGGCGAATCTTGATGATCAGACGGGTATCCGGGATGGATGCGACCGCTTCGGCAATGCTCCTGACAAACTCCGCCCGCTGTTCCGGTGTCCAGATGTGGCTCTCCACAAAGTACTGCGTCAGGAGCACGACGAGCGCCTGGTTCGCCGGGATTCCCCACCGTTCGCGAATCGCCATTCCGTGATCCTCACGCTTAACCTGATGGAGCCGATCGAACTTCGGGTTGCCCGTCACCACGATCCGGGAGGGATGGACACCCTGAGCGGTTAGAATCTCGCGTGTCGCCCTCCCAAAGACCGCCATCTTTGTAGTCTTCCCCTGTCCATACACGGCCTCTCCCCTCGTCAGGCGGTGCTGGAGGTCGTACAGGGTGATCGCCGCCTTCTCGCGAAGACTGAACCGCTCACTTGCCAGGAAGGCGGGAAACCGAAGAGGCAGGACGACGAGGTTTCGAAGTATGCCCAGCGGGTCTGGCCGCTTCAGGGCCTGTGCCGTATTCTTCGTGAGTATCCCGTCTTGGATCAGAAGAGTGGGGAGACCTGCACCGGCGGCGGTATCGATAAACTCAATATGCCCTGGCACCCCATCGTGGCCTACGACAACGATGTCGGGCCGCTCCTCGGAGAGGACCTTCTCGACCTCATCGGTTGAAAGGCGTTTCAGGGAGCGGAAGGGGATTTTTTGCCGTTCCAGTTCCGCCTCGATCGATACACGGCTGTATTCCCACCAGGTCGTGTTCACGGCCAGCAGATCGCAGTCGGTCAGCTGCTCCGCTATCAGTCCCATTATCTGGGATTGGGCGGTATTAGAGACTACGAAGAGTACGATCCTCCGTCGGGACCCATGCTGCAGGCTACGCATATCTACCTCCCCGCTCGTGCTGTAACCTCAAGTACGGCACGGAACCCGGGATTGGAATCCACACGGATATGGAAGAGACCAACAACCCTTATAAAGGTTGTTCCCGTATCCGAGGGTGGGGACGGCTCACCGGTCTGAGGGGCCCGCTGTGACGGCCTCTGGATGCGCTGACCTCGGCACGCCCTCTGCACGAATATGCTCTGGGTATACGATTGAGGCGGGGATGGAGCACGGTCGGGTCCCTACCCGGTCCGACCTCGCGGGTATCGTGCAGGAGTCAATCCTCCCCGCCATCTCTCGTCACGCTCGTTTCTATGGTGTCGAATTGTATCGTCGAAATGTGCCGGGCACATCTGCCAACGGCCGGCCCGCAACACCGACTATCGTCCGTCAGGGTCTCGGCAAGGCCTTGAGGGTCCCGGACCGACCTTCCATGCGAGCCCTTCAATGTACTGACGACGCAGGGATCCCATCCGGGCAGCCTTCGACGATCCCCTGGCACCTCGATGTACGGGCGAGACCGTGTTTCGCGCACCTGATGTCCCGGTACGGATCGGCAGTCCCGTTTCCTGGATCTTATGAACGGCTACGCGGTGGCGAAGACTGCCAGTTCCCATTCTGCCGCAGAGCTTCCCCGCCATTCTTCTCGGAGTCCGGATCCCTGACTCGCCCGCCAGGCTCCTCGGGCACCCCCGATCGCGGGGTCGCCGGGCTGCGGACGGCCCACCCCGGCCCATGGACACTCTTATGTAGAATGAGTAACAGTGACTGCCCGATCGCCGGATGGCAGGTAAGCCCAACATCCCTACAATGCCCCGAAGCGGGCCGGGAGTATCGTTCCTGCAGAGCTACACGACCTTGTTTCTGCTTGCGGGTATCGTTCTCCTCGTTGCAGGCCTCCTGGCATGGAGTAGTGGCATCCATTTGTGGCCTTTCGACGGGCTTGCACCGTCTGCCCCCGAGCCAGGGGGGTTCCTGCAGGTAAATGAATCCGAGTTGTATAGAACCACGTACGATCTGCAGAGTTTCCCTTCCCGTGAATATGGAACGGAGGGCAACCCTGCGGCAGCGGACTATCTCTACCAGCGCCTATCGTCCATCGAGGGCATGGAAGTCTCCTATCAGGGGGGGGATCTGAGGAACGTAATCGGAACGCTGCCCGGCCAGAATAGGAGTTCGGATGCGATCGTCCTTGTCGGGGCGCATTACGACAGTATTGCGAAGAACTCTTCGCGGTCCCCCGGTGTCACCGATAATGGGTGCGGAGTTGCCATCGTACTGGAACTGGCTCGCACCCTGAGTCGGTATAGCTTCAACCACACACTCCAGTTCGCGTTCTGGAATGCGGAGGAGAAGGGTTTGCTGGGGAGTACAGCGTATGCGGAGGATGCGCAAAAGAAGAACCGCACCATCCTGCTCTACTTCAACTTCGACAGTTCCTGCTGTGACCCCCAGAACCGAAACATACTGGACGTCATGTACGATCCCAAAGATGAGAAGGCCTCGGAGTACGCCGCGCTGCTCACGAGGCGTAATGCAATCCTGGAGACTCCGTTCATGTTAACGTATAACCGCCACGATTGTGCGTCGGACTATGTCCCCTTCCAGGATCGGGGATATACCACGTTGACGACGCATTCCGAGCATTGTTCCCAGCATACTCCCTACGATACACTGGATAAAGCGTCCTTCCCGTACGCGAGAAGGAATGCACAGCTCGGCGGTGAATTGCTCGCGTACGCCGGGGAGATGTCCAACACTTCAGCCTGAAGAGGTCTCTCCTTCCCGCTCCCGGAGATTGCAGGCAACCGGCATGGATTTCTTGGATTTGTACAGGTGTATCAGAAGGTTGGCGATTGGTGGTGGGGACATACATCCGAACTCCCGGGATTTCGAATGTGCCGGTTCGGCAGGCGATGTCCAAGCCATAGTGAGCGTCGGGCGTCTCTTGCGTCTGGATATCGCTCACGGGATCCAGGATGCCAATACCTCGGGATCGGAGAAGGGTACCCTGCAGCGTTGTTCGTGTATGGATACGATCTCTGGAGGGCTGCGATTCCGCACCCGCCGATGGACGGGGAGACGATCCGGTGAGGGCGATTCTCTCCCCCCCGTGGCGGCAGATGCTGGAAGCGCTACAGCAGCGAAGCGGGCAGCGTTGGAGCGCTCGAAGTCCGCCTCCCCGACGAGCTGTCCCTTCACAGTCTCCGATAGTACAAGCCCGTCCTCTCGGATGCATGGCAGGCCAGGATACCCCGCACGTCGATTACGACCGGGTTGTCCCGCATCAGCCGGCAGATCGCATCCATGCTCATCTCGGTGAACTCCTTGTGGGCCACGGTTATGATCACCGCATCCATCTTCACATCGAGGTTCGGCAGTGGCTTTGCCCCGAAGAGATCGATCGCGGTGTCGGGAATCATGGGGTCGTATCCGTATACGTCACAGGAGTAATCCTTCAACTCCTTGACGATCTGCTCGACCGGTGACTCCCGTGTATCAGCCACGTCCTCCTTGTACGTCATGCCCATGATGAGGATCTTCGAGCCTTTGATCACTTTGTCGGACGCGTTCAGACCCTTGATGGTCATCTCGGCGACATGTTTGGGCATGCTGTTGTTAATGGTGCGTCCAGCGAGGATCACCCTGGGGTGGTAGCCCAGCTGTTCGGCCTTATATACCAGGTAATACGGGTCGACCGGAATACAGTGCCCTCCGACCAGACCCGGACGGTACCGATGGAAGTTCCACTTTGTGCCCGCCGCTTCCAGTACTGTTGCGGTATCCAGTCCCATCTTCCCGAAGATGATGGAGAGCTCGTTCACCAGCGCGATGTTCAGATCCCGCTGGATGTTCTCGATCACTTTGGCCGCCTCCGCGGTCTTAATGTCTGGAGCCCGGTACACCGTCGTGATCAAACTGTACAGTTCGCACAACGCATCGGTCGTTTCGGTGTCCATGCCCGAGACGATCTTGGTGATGCGTTGCAGGCAGTGGTCGTCATCGCCGGGGTTCACCCGCTCGGGCGAGTAGCCGATCTTGAAGTCCACCCCGCAGGTGAGTCCCGACGCACGCTCCAGGATGGGACGAAGAACCTCCTCGGTGACACCAGGGTATACGGTAGACTCCAGAACTACGATCGCTCCCTTCTTCAGGTTTTTCCCGACGATCTCCGCCGCCGACTTCACGGGTTCGAGGTCCGGGGCCTTGGTCTCCGAGATGGGTGTGGGCACGGCAATGCAGACAAAGTCCGCCTGTCGAATGAGGGACGCATCCGAGGTGGGCAGGATTCTGTTCCCCTCTCTCCTGCCAAGTTCGGTCACCTTCTCGTGGTCTCGCCGGAAACCGATCGTTCGCAGGTGACGGGAGAACGCATCCGCAAGAGGCAGGCCCACGTATCCCAGTCCGACAACACAGATTGTCTTTCCGAACAGGGTATCTGCACCTGTCCGTGGGAAGGCCTCTGGAATTGTGATATCAACGCTCGCATTCACATTGACGCTCCGATACTGTTGCCACCCCAATAAACGGTCCGGGATAAAAAATTAGCGCCGACATCAGCTCAACCGCAATCGAAAGAGCAGAGGATAAGCTCCCCCCGGAGTGCAGCCAACTCCGGCCTGTCACTGCGACGGATCCCCTCAGGCGCGGTGCCGGCGGATCGCATTCCCGGCGGGTGTCCGGTCGGATACGCCGTCGGCGAACGCGCCCCCCGGCGAAACGACCATACGTCGGGGGGACGTCCCGGCGCCTTCAGCTCCCGGTACTCCGCTACGCGGTATACGGTCGATGCCCTCCTCTCCCCACCCCGCCGGCCGGCTCCTTGTACGAGCCGCTCCAGGAGCGTGGCCGTCGCCTCGGCGACGATGCCGGCGGGGGCGACCTCCAGGGCAGTCACCCCCACACGTCCCGGCCAAAAGATGGCTTTAGTGCGGTCATGGGATTTATTCGCCAGTACAGGAGGTGCATCTCTCGGGACGCTCATCGTAGGGGTGTAATTTCATCGCATTAAACGCCATGCACTGTTGCTTGGCGAAACATTTATAAACTATAAAAGGAGTTTTGCAACCAAAACCCGAATGTCCAGTATCCCCACTCCACGGTGTCGGGACTGCGAGGTGTTTGGTAGTACCTAATGCGGAGATATGGTCATGTACGCACGGCATCGTATCGGTGTAATAATCCCGGTGGGAACGGCCGGGCGTTCACTCCCGGATACGCTCGCTTCCATTCCTCACTATATGGACAGGATCTATCTTCTCCATACCGCGGGGAGTGACCCCGGCGGGGGGGCATCCGAGCCGACCAATCCCCGCATCCGCCATGTCCAGACCGGCTATCATGCATCCGTCGATTCCGCCCTGGGTGCGGTCTACAGGTATGCGCTCGACGACGGCATGGATGTGGTCGTCCGCCTGGATTCCCGGCAGCCCATCGGTGCATCCTCCCTCTCCTACCTGCTCGATCCCATCGTCTGGGGTGAGGCGGACTACGCGAAATTGAACTACACCGATCGGTGGAACGGGGACCTGCCGGCAGGCCCGTCCAACCATCACGCTGTGTTCGTCTCTCAGGTGAGATCGGCAAGCCACACGGACGAATTTGTCTCCCTGGGCAACGGAACCCTCGCCGTCTCGCGCCCCGCACTCGAGAGCCACTGGGGGCGGACCACAACCCCCGCCTCCGGAACGCAATCGGTTCAGGCCGCTTCCAGCGGCATAGAGGCGCCGCCCTCCCGTGTCGCACTCTCGCCTGCCCTCCCCTCCGACATCGAGGGGGCAGAAGAGAGCCTCACAACGGCGCATGAGGCCCTTCCGGGGGCAATTCCAGAGGCAGCCCGTTCTCCGGCTTCACAGCCCCGAACCCGGAACCCGGAGCCGCGATACCGGCATAAAAAGGTCGCGGTCGTGATCCCGGCACACAACGAAGAGGTCCTGATCGGCGCCACCCTGGAATCCATCCCCGATTTCATCTGCCGGATCTACGTGGTGAACGACTGCTCCGGGGATCGTACCCAGGAGATCGTCGAGGCGTATGCGACCCGGGATCCCCGAATCGTTCTTGTCTGCCACGAGGTGAACAGCGGAGTAGGGGCGGCCATCGCAACGGGGTACAGGGAAGCCCTCAAAGAGGGCATGGATATTGTGGCCGTGATGGACGGCGATAACCAGATGGACCCCGCCTTCCTCCCCCGGCTGCTGGACCCGATTGTCGAGGGCAAAGTCGATTACACCAAAGGAAACCGCCTGATCAGCCCCGCGTACCGTAAAGGCATGACCTCCTGGCGATTTACCGGGAACGCGGCTCTCACCCTGCTCACCAAGATCGCCTCCGGCTACTGGCAGATGATGGACCCGCAGAACGGCTATACCGCCATCTCAACGCGGGCACTGGAGCGGCTGGACCTCTACGATATCTACCCCCGGTACGGCTACTGCAACGATCTCCTGGTGAAATTGAATGCCAACAACTTCAAGATACAGAACATCCCCGTACCGGCCCGGTACGGGAAGGAGAAGTCCGGCATTCGATACGGCAGCTATATTGTCAAGGTCTCCCGCCTTCTGCTGAAGGACTTCATCTGGCGCCTCAAATTCAAGTACCTCATCATGAGTTTCCACCCGCTCGTATTCTACTACCTCCTGGGTACGATCCTCTCCGTCCTCGGCATCGTGGGCGGCCTTGTCGTCCTCTTCGAGAAGTTCATTCTGGGCTACCCCGTGCTCTTCGTGCACGGCACCCTCTCTCTCGTTGTGTTCACGCTCGGGGCGATGTTCTTCCTCTTCGCGATGCTCTTCGACATGCAGAACGAGAAGAGCGAAAGCAGCGGGTGGTACTGATGCCGTCACAATCCTGCGCCACACCCCGCCCCTTCAGCACGCGGATCCGCGACATCATACGCCGCGAATGCCAGCGACTCCGCGAAACCCCCCGACATCCGGCGTTGACTGTCCTTTATCCCAGGCGGGGGGTACATGAAGATTTTATTTAATGCCAGTCATCCTGCGCATGTTCATCTACTGAAAAATGCTATCTGGGATCTCGAAAAGAGAGGCCATGCATGTAAGATCACAACCGTAGACAAAGAGGTCGCTTTACAGCTGCTCAGGGCCTATGGTTTTGAGTACGAGGTGGTTGGCTCTGCGGTCAGCTCACTCGCCTCGAAAGCCTTCGAGTTGGTGAAAATTGAATCCCGTCTCTACTCGATCTCTCGGGTCTTCAAGCCGGATATTTTAGTCGGCGGTGTAGGCAATGCCTATATTGCCCATGTGGGGAGATTGATTGGAAAGCCTTCTATTGTCTTTGACGATACGGAGCATGCCCGGGTCCAGCACCTCCTGACGGATCCGTTTGCGACCGCAATCTGCACACCATCCTGCTACCGGACCGAGATTAACGGGAAACAGATTCGATACGACGGCTATCACGAGCTGGCGTACCTGCATCCCAATCGTTTCACGCCCAACCCCACGGTCCTCGACGAGCTCGGTCTCACTCCCGAGGATCCCTATATCGTCCTGCGTTTCGTCTCATGGGAAGCGAGCCACGATGTTGGACATACGGGTCTTACGCTGGCTACCCGGAGAAGAGCAGTTCGGGAATTCGAAAAGTATGGCCGAATCCTGATCTCTTCTGAAAAGCCTCTGACAAAAGAATTTGAACAGTACCGCGTTGCCGTCTCTCCAGAAAAAATGCACGATCTGCTCTACTACGCCACGCTCCTCTATGGAGAAAGTGCAACCATGGCCTCGGAGTGTGCGGTATTGGGTACGCATGCGATCTTCTGCGACTTTGCAGGTCGCGGATACACCGATGAGGAGGAGACGAGGTACGGTCTGGTTCATAACTTCAGACTGGATGCGACAAGTCAGAGACGGTCCATTGAGAGAGCGGTGGAGCTGTTGCGCCATCCGGATCTTAAAGAGATAGGGCGTAAGAAACGGGCAGTTTTACTAAAGGACAAGATCGATGTGACCGCGTTCATGGTCTGGTTCATAGAGAATTTTCCGCAGAGTATCGCCGGGTCGAACGGGAAGCTCAATTTCGAGGCGGGGTCTGTATGAGCATTGCCATCGCTGTGATCGGGTGCGGGTATGTCGGGTGCGTGACCGGAGCATGCTGTGCTCATCTCGGTCACGAAGTATCCCTGGTCGATATCGACGCCAGCAAGGTGGATATGCTCAATTCGGGCCAGTCTCCAATCTACGAGCCGGGGCTTGAAGAACTCCTTCGGCAAAACAGCAGCCGAATCCATGCGTCCACGGATATGAACGCTGCCGTTCTTAACGCAGACCTCACGTTCGTTGCCGTGGGAACCCCGTCCAGCGGTGACGGCTCGATCGATCTGACCTACATTCATAGTGCCTGCGAAGAGATCGGCAAGACTCTTCAAGAAAAAGACGATTTTCACACGGTTATCATCAAAAGCACCGTCTTTCCCGGAACGACGGATGGGAATGTGCGACACTTCCTGGAGAGATCGTCGGGGAAGACGGCGCACAAAGAGTTCGGCCTCGGTTCAAATCCAGAATTTCTCCGGGAAGGCAGTGCGGTTCATGACTTCCTGTACCCGGACCGGATTGTAATCGGAGGAGATGACGCACGAACCGTCGAGCTACTCCAGGAACTCTATACCCCGATCGACGCTCCACAGCTGGTGACCTCGATCCGGGCCGCCGAGATGATCAAGTATGCGAGCAATGCGATTCTTGCCACAAAAATCAGTTTTGCCAATGAGATCGGTAATCTATGCAAAAGGCTGGGAGTCGATTCGAGAGGCGTGTTCGAAGGGGTCGGGATGGATCGGCGGATTGGACCTGCCTTCTTCCGGACCGGTATCGGGTTCGGGGGGTCCTGTCTTCCCAAGGATGTCCGAGCTCTGGTTGCCGGGGCCAGAGCATATGGGGAGAGACTGAACATACTCGAGGCGGTCCTCGAGACGAATGAACGGCAGCCGATGAGGATCCTTTCGCTCCTCAAAAAGCACCTGCCAGAGCTTGAAGGGAAGCGCATCGGGGTACTGGGGCTCGCATTCAAACCCGATACCGATGATATCCGGGAAAGTCGCGCTCTCCCGATCGTGGCGAGCCTGCTCTCAGCTGGAGCTCGCGTTATCGCGTACGATCCGGCAGCGATGCATAACTTCAGACAGGTGTTCCCCCAGATCGTCTATACCCCTGCTCCCGAATCGGTTCTGAATGCCGATGCCGTTCTGATCCTCACAGAATGGAGAGATTTCGAAGATCTCGATTATCGAGGGAAGATCGTGATCGATGGACGCCGTATCGAGGCTGCGTGCAAAACTGCGTCCTTGTATGAAGGTGTGTGCTGGTGACGGGGATAAAAAAGGCTGTGATCCCGGTTGCAGGTCTCGGGACACGTTTCTTCCCCGTAACAAAGGCGATGCCTAAAGAGATGTTACCGATAATCGACCGTCCCGTCATCCAGTATGTCGTGGAAGAGGCGATTGCCTCGGGAATCGACGACCTCATCATCATAACGGGGCGTGGAAAAAGGGCGATTGAAGATTATTTTGACGATTCG
Source organism: Methanomicrobiales archaeon (assembly GCA_034679905.1). GTDB lineage: Archaea > Halobacteriota > Methanomicrobia > Methanomicrobiales > JACTUA01 > JASEFH01. Next base: position 25,633 of record JAXDAH010000102.1, read on the forward strand.
CCAGAACTTGAGATGTATCTGAAGAAGGGCAGAAAGAAACAGCACCTAGACGTTATCAAAGAGATCTCTGCTATTCCCGATATCCACTATATCCGGCAGAAGGAACCTCTGGGATTGGGAGATGCAATCTTAAGGGCGGAAAAGCACATCGGGGACGATCCGTTCGCCGTGCTCCTCGGAGATGACATCATCGTGAATTCCGTCCCCTGTACCCAACAGCTCATCAGAGTGTTTGGAGAATACGGCTGTTCGACCCTGGCCGTGGAAGAGGTGCCTGCAAAGAAGATCAGCAGTTACGGTATAATCAGGGGCCGGTCGATAAACGAGACGCTCTACCTCGTTGAAGATATCATCGAAAAACCTGACGCGCACCAGGCACCCTCGAACCTCGGTGCCATCGGAAGGTATGTATTCACCCCCGAGATCTTCGATTGTATCAAGAATACGTCGCCAGGGCATGGCAACGAGATCCAGTTGACCGACAGCATTCGCCAGCTTCGCAACACCCAGGAGGTCTATGCCTATACCTTCAAGGGAGACCGGTACGATACCGGCGATAAATCCGAGTACGTCAAGGCTATAATAGATTTTGCACTGCTGAACCCGGAGATGAGAACCGATATCCTGGGACATATCGAGGAGGTTTACCGTAATGGCCGGCGGTATACGTAACGTACGGTCCGTGAACGATGCTGGTCTGCCGCCCCACGACCCGAGTCCGGCTCTCCGGAGAAGCGGTATCCCGGCTGTTCCGCGTCGGTCTTGCGGGTCGAGGAGACCGGATTCGATGTATCGCGACACTGCAAACTCCTGCGCTATCCCTGCATGGCAAAATTACGGTATATCGTATGTCTCTAGAACGAATTGATGGTGTATCGGAGGGTGAATTTTCAAATAAAACGTTATTAGTCCTTACTCCTCGGTATCCGAACGGCGACAACTCCTATGTCCGGGAGATGTTTGTGAAGACGCAGCTCGATGCAATACGGAAATATTTTAAGAAGGTCATCATCCTATCGCCTGTTCTCTTCTCTTTTGGCAGGCTTCCCGAAGGCAAGTTCTGCCGGGACTACTCCTATGAGAATGTCGAGGTCTACTATCCCCGGTGCTATTATATTCCCCTCCTCTGGACAGGACCTTTTGTTCTGGATAATCGTCTAGCCGTCATCGACCGACTCATCCAGACACACCAGTTGACATTCGATCTGATCCATGCGCACTTTACATGGCCTTCTGGATACATAGGCGTGCAGTTGAAGGAGAAGTACGGTGTCCCCCTTGTCACGACCATCCATGAAAATGGAGATTGGTTCGATCGGGAAGTAAGAATGGATCACCCTCTCATAAAATCCGCCTGGGCGGGTGCCGATGCTTTAATACGGGTAAATAAAAAAGATATGCCGGTTCTGAAACGCTACAATGATAGGATCTTTTCGATTCCCAATGGTTTTTCCCCCAGTTTTTATCCCATGGATGCACAAACGGCCCGCGAACGACTCGGGCTGCCAAGCGAGAAGAAGGTCCTGTTCTCTCTTGGATTTCTCACCAAACGGAAGGGTTTCCATCATCTTATTGATGCGATGGACGCGATCTGCGAGCAGCGTACCGATGTGGTGTGTTACATCGGCGGGAGCGGGGCAGAACATAAAAGCCTCCAGGCCCAGATCGCGCGGATGCAGCACCGAGACACGGTCCACCTTCTCGGATCGGTGCCAAACGACCTGTTGCCCTTCTGGATGAACGCGTGCGACATTTTTGTCCTGTCCAGTCTCAACGAGGGGAACCCGACCGTAATGTTTGAGGCCCTTGGATGCGGGAAGCCCTTTGTGGGGACGAGAGTGGGCGGCGTGCCGGAGGTCATACATGCCGATACCTATGGGCTTCTGGTGGAGCCTGGAGATGTCCATGACCTTGCCGAGAAGATACGGATAGCGCTCGATATGGAATGGAACACGGACGAGATTCTCCGGTATGCCCGACAGTTCACGTGGGAGAATATTGCAGTAGAGACCATGAAAACGTATCAAAAGGCCGGAATTTTCTCAGAAAAACGCTCCTGAATATACCCGATGCGCCCGTGGGGCGGATCCGGTCGACATCCCCGCCGCCCCCCGGGTCTGCCGCGACCCCAACGCGGGGAGGCTGGCATCCGTGAGGGGCACTCCCGAAGGGCGGAACGCGGTCCCGCTGCATGGCGCCG
>JAXDAH010000103.1:0-9722 GCA_034679905.1 Methanomicrobiales archaeon
CATGCGGGCGAGTCCGCAGATCTTCGACTCGAGATCGAGGGCGGCGATCGTCTTGACCGTCTCCCATTCGCTCTCCGAAGAGGCCGGAAATCCTGCTTCAATCGTGTAGACCCCGATATCGGATAGCTGCCGCGCGATGTCGATCTTCTGCGAGAGCGAAAACGATATGCCGGGCGTCTGTTCACCATCCCGGAGGGTGGTGTCGAAAACAGTCACGTTCTTGGGTGCTCGGTTAGGGACAAAGAAGACAATTCCCCACGTCAGTTGTCCCCGCACTCTGTGTGTTGCGAGTCATACCCATACTATGGATCCGTCGCATATTTAAAAGCAGCATATTATGGCAATGGAGCCGGACAAACGATATGTTTAATATGGCACCTGACCAATCTAATAGAGCAATACCCGCCTTAACTCAGCCTGGTAGAGTGCGCGGCTGTAGTATGGTTTACCGACAACGGAGGTAACTGCGCAGCTACCGCGATGTCCCCGGTTCGAATCCGGGAGGCGGGATATCTGCAGTGCCCAGGTAGTGTAGCGGCCTATCATGTCGGCCTGTCACGCCGACGACTCGGATTCGAATTCCGACCTGGGCGTCATCTTTTGCTGAAACAAGAACGTATGCAGGTTCTATTCCCGTTCTGGCTGCGCTAATCAGGCTGTCTGTAAAACGGGAGGCATTAAACGGCACGCTTCTCACCCATTCGTGGTTGTCTGGTGATAGTGTAAGATTGAGCGGCCTCCTAATTCGCTTGGGATTTGGGTATTTTTCCATTCTCTCATTTCTCCGTTCTCCTTTCTCTTCGATGGCTGGGTGTGCGCACACTTGTTAGGTTGTCCTTAACTATCGGAGTATAAAAGGGGATAGTAACTATTGGCTTCCTTTTGTATCGAAAACTAGTTTTAAAAAATTTCCATGCTCTTTTTTATCATTCCGAAAGGGTGTAGGGGTGAAAACGGGGAGTGTGTACGTACGGGGTATTATTCGTACTGCGTTTGTAGCTTAGTAGTAGTAGTAGTAGCAGTTTCGCGGGAGACCAGGTTACTCCTCCAATCCCTCAACCCTCTTGAACCGCTCAACATTGTTTGCATGCTCCTGCATCAGCGAAGGCGGGACTTCACCATTATTCTCAAAAATGTTCTTGAGGGCCTTCAGGTATCCGTGGATGGCTATCCGGATCGCTACCTGGTCCTTACTCACTCCTAAAATATCCTTGATCTCCTCAATTCGCTCCCTGTCATCGTCAACGTGACCGTGATGCTATTGGGTTTGTAGACTGGCATGGACCATCCTTTCCAGGGACTTTTCATGATCAGAGGTATGGGCGCGGAAGGGGTATCCCCGCTGCGATATGCGCTAGATCCTCGCTAGGAACATTTCTGTGTTCTCATCGATTCGCCGCCGTAAATGCATCGTACATACTGTAGAGCCAGATCAGTACGTAGAAGGGGATGCCGATGACGAAGGTCGAGAGTGCACCGAACACGACCGCCGCAATGAACAGGAGAACTGCCTTCAGGAGTTGACCGGTGTAGAACTGTCCCAGCCCCGGGATGAAGAAGGACAGGGCAAGAGCGATGAAAGGTGATGCCATCACCCATTGTTGACTACCGGGAATTATAAAGCCAGTTCTTTCGAAACTCCTGAATTATTTCAGGAGATTCGTGATCCGACCTGCCGGTGCTGGTGTCGTGCAGAAGAACACTCGTAAAGTGTGCTGGATGAAATGGGGGCTTTCATATATCCCGGTACCGATGGTACTGCTATGCTACGGATGCCTGCGATCCTGATCTGCTTCTGTATATTCCTGTGCATCCTCTCTTCGGGCTGTTCCACGGACCGGGGGACATCGCCCACGGACATCCCTGCGCCCCTGACGACAGGCGCGCCGGCCCAGGGTATCGCCCCCCAGGAGACGGTCATTGCAGAGGTGCTCGAGCTCAAGCGGTTCTATACCCCCGATGGCGGATGCTTCTACGAATCGCGCGTGGCGGTGAAGAACACCGGTCAATCTATACAGCAGAGTCTTGTCCTGCGCCTGAACTTTGTGCGTGCCCGCGATGGAAGCATCATCGATACGAGGAACATTCCCGTAGGTCCCATCAGGGCTGAAGAGAGCAAGATCTTTGGCGAAAAAGAGAGATTCACGGGTGACTGTGCCACCGAATATCAGATCCTGCCCTACGTGCTGTAGAGCCTGCAGAGGTCAGCCGGGATAATTCCCCGCGAGGTGCGCGAGAGCTGAGTACCTGGAGAACGGGAGATCCTGCCCTCTTGAGATTGCGGGCTGGCAGCCGATATCGGACAGCCCCGCCACCGTCTCGCGGACGGATAGGTTACTTTTTCCAGCGGAATCGTGTCCTGTCGCAGGCGGGATTGGGAGGAACAGGGGGAGGGGGCGCGTCCCGCTCGCCCTTCTGCCCTCCCTTTCCAGCGGTAGCAGCAAGGGCTGGATCGGTGCGAGCACGCGGGAGGTGTTCGTACTCCCGTGCGGATCGATCCCTTCTACCGGCACCCCCGATGCGATTCTTCCGGCCGCCATCCTCCCTGGATCGGGGAGTTGTTCACTCACGTGCCTCTGTATGAGCAGGGATAGCGCGTATCTTCTGGACTCAGAGGAATTCGATACTGTGCCGTCCTCTTCTCCCATCTGTAGGGGCCGGTCGATCTCCAGCGCTCTCCCGCATCGAATCGTCGGGTATCGCAGAGGGCAGATCGGGATAGCATATAGTTATGTCGTCCTGTCTCTCCCCGAGCTGCTTCAGGCGGGTGTACATCCGCCCCCAGCGGATGAGGGTGACGATCGCCAGGATGTCCGGCACCGTCAGGTGATGCGCCTGTGAGAGTTCCGCGATCTGCCGCAGAGTGATGCTCTCGGGATCCGGGTACCGCCTTTCGATCTCGTTCAGTAGCTGCGCCAGACCCCGGAACTCGTCGATCTCCTTCTGATCCATACCACATCTCCCGTATGTGCCTGTAACCATTTAATTCGACACGATACGGATCCGGCTCGGGATCGCCGTGCAGACACTTCGGATTTCTCCGGGGCTGACGCGCATGTTTATCAACTTACGGAAGGATGGGGATAGGGGATTGGAATGGCTGGAGCAATCCAGGATGCCGTAACCATCGTTCGAGAGCACAGGCGGGCGTACCTTGCCCTGAACATCCTCTACTATGGGCTGATTCTGGCGGGCATGGCATACGTGGTCTTCAACCCCTCTCTCCAGCAGGAGCTGCTGGAGGCGGTAGGTCTCGCATTCACGCAGGGCCCCCTCGTGGCGGTCGGCGAGGCCTATACGGGAGGAGAGCTGGTGCTCGCCGCCCTGCTGACGTTCGTTGTCAACCTGATCATCGGGAGCGCCGTGTGGATCACGCTGCCCTCGCTCATCATCCCTTTCAGCGGTATCGCCAGCGGGGCTCTCCGGGCACTCCTGTGGGGATTCCTCTTCTCGCCCGTCACCCCGGAGATACGCTCCATCCTGATCCCGCATTCGATCACCCTGATCCTCGAGGGTCAGGCGTACATACTCGCGATGCTCGCGGCCTACATCCAGGGGAGAAGCTTCCTCTGGCCCGGGACGATCGAAGCCCGGAACCATGTGGAGGGCTACATTCGCGGAGCCCTCCGCTCGCTCCGCCTCTACATCCTGGTCGCCCTGGTGCTCGCCGTGGCTGCCGTGTACGAGGCGCTGGAGGTCATACTCCTCATCCCGGCGTAGATCACCATTTGCGGTGCCGCGGCTGAATCCTCGCCATGCCGGAAGCCTGCGGAAGCGGCGGCGCAGCTCTGCCGTATCCTCGACCTGCATCGCCCCCGCATCCGGCCCCGAGCGGTGCATCGATGGGCTGGCATCATCGTGCACGTATGCAGGACTTTTATCCGCTGGCATCCTAACAGATTCGGGATATCCGATGCATCGAGACACCGATGAGAGAGAAGAGTCGCAAAATACAGACCTGAAGAGCCATATTGCCGCACTGCTGCAGTCCGCCGAACCTGCCGGCAGGATCGCTGCCGCCCGCGCATTGGGGGAGAGCGGAGATGCGGCAGCGATCTCCCCGCTCCTGGCTGCGTTCAACGATCCCGCAAAAGAGGTCAGAGCCCAGGCATCCACGGCGGTTGCCATGCTGGGCGCGGCAGCCGTTGGACCTCTGATCGGCATGCTGCAGGCACCGAGCTGGGCGGCGCGCTACCGGGCCGCCGAAGCGCTCTTCCGGATCAGGGATATCTCCGCAGCGGAGCCGCTGCTTCTGGCACTCGACGACCCCGTCGATCACGTGCGGTACATGTCGGCGAAGGCGCTCGGGATTATGGGAGATGCCCGTGCCTTCGAGCCGCTCCTGCGAGTGCTCCGGGACGAGAACGAGTTCGTCCGCCGAAGCGCTGCGATCGCCCTCTGGAAGATCGGCGGCGAAAAGGCCCGCCCGGCGCTAGCAGAAGCGCTCCGCTGCGAAGAGTGTGCGGGAGTGCGGCAGGTATTAGCAGAGATCCTGCGATGATGGGGCGATCCGTTAGTATGCCATACTGCCGTGCATCGACCCTCCGGCGATTCGGCCGGCGCACCCCTGATCTTTTGACGGCGATGCCGGCCATCCGCCACCCCCGCTCCTGCATTCCTTCGTCGGGACCAGCGTCCGAACGGTGAGCATCAACCGGGCCGCACATCGCATCGTCGGGGGTCCAGGATCCGTTCCTCCAGCGGCTGCCTGTACGATGCGGTTAGCAGCCGGAGCTCGGCCACCTCCTTTATATTCATCGATGCGATGAATTTACATGGTCGGAATGAATATCTACGGCAGCGATTTAAATTTCTCTATACGATAATCGAGATCTCCGGTGCTCCCCCGTGTCCTGTTCACGAGATCGTACGATAGGGATTCCACAACCGCTTCACCATGGGTCCAGCACACGGATCGGAAGGGTTTCATGGACTCGACATTAAGCCTGGTTGTTACGCTGTCCTTTGTGTACGGCTGCACGAGCGGGGGTATCACGGCGATGCTGAAGGATATTCGGTGGAAGGTCGCCGATATTTTGTGTCTGGCTGTATTTCTGGTCCTGCTGGGCGCCTATTTCCCCTTCGCCGAGGGTGGCACCGTTCTTCCTCTGATGGACACACTCGTCCTGTACCTCTCCAACAGCATCCTGCCGTACCTCCTGGGAGATGCTCTCGTCACCCTGGCGCTCGTGCTCCCCCGAAAGGATAGCCGTCCCTGGTGAGAGCAGCCCCAACGGCGGGATGGCGCAACGCTGTATTCGACGGGGATTTTTTCAGTCTGCAAAACGGTGCAGCCCGTAGCGTCTCGCGCATTCTCTGGCGTACCGGTACTCCTCAGCCGTGATGGGCCGCTGGATCTGTGCCAGGTAGGGATTGCGCTGCAGTTCCTCCTCATCTGCCGGGCGGACGACGCGATACTGAGCCATGACGTTCACGTAGGAGTCCCTCGATAGCTCCTCGGCGATGAACCGCATCACGAGCTCACTGCTGGCCAGGTTGGCAGGGAGCACCAGGTGGCGGATGATGAGACCCCGCACTGCCAGCCCGTCCCGGAGCACGATATCTCCCACCTGTCGATGCATCTCTTTCAAGGCCGACTGCATCCGTTCCGTATAATCCCGCGCCCGGGAGAGTGCCCATGCCACATCGTCGCGACCGTATTTCGCGTCTGGCATGTAGATGTCGAAGACACCATCCAGGAGCTTCAGGGTCTCCACGGAATCGTATCCCCCGCTGTTGTAGACCAGGGGGATGGACAGCCCCCGGGATGCGGCGATCTCGATCGCTCGCAGGATGGGTGGCACGAAATGGGAGGGAGAGACGAAGTTGATGTTGTGGCAGCCTCTCTTCTGGAGACGGAGCATGATCTCAGCGAGTTCTTCGCAGGAGATCGCAAAACCGCCTCCACACTGGCTGATCTCGTAGTTCTGGCAGAAGATGCAGCGCATGTTGCAGTTCGTTAAAAAGATCGTGCCGGAACCGTATCTTCCTACGAGAGGTGGCTCCTCCCCGAAATGCGGGCCATAGCTCGAGATGGCGGGGAGATCCCCGCTGCGGCAGAAACCAAGTTCGCCCTCCCGGCGGTTCACGTGGCAGAGCTGGGGGCAGACGGTGCAGTCCCGCAACATCTCCCAGGCCGTATCGGCACGCTCCTGCAGCTCGCCGCCGGCATGCAGGGCGGCATACCCGGGAATTCTCTCCTCTCGCATCGGCAGATACCTTGTCGAGATGAATGTTTCCTGTATAGGGAATAGAAGAGAGGATTCTGTGTGCCCCTGCACTCTATCCGCGAGGGTTCTACCTGGATGGAGAACCGCCCGAGGCAGAGGGCACTCGGCCCCTCCTTACTTTTTATAGCAGACAATATCCAGGATTCCGCGATGGATATTGTATGCGCTCCGGTCGGGATCGATCTCGCAGTCGATCTCGATGATCGTCTCTTCGTCATTCTCCCAGATCGAGACCGATCTCGACCCTATCTCCACACAGGCATCATCGGCGGACGCGATCTCGACGGTGATGTAGATGCAGTCGTCGGTCTCTATCGTCTCGTACGGAACCTCCTCGTCCAACTCTTCCTGCGACTGCTGGAACACCCGGGGTGCTTCTCCGGGCTCGGCGATGATCGTATAGTGCACCACGTGGGACGAGGCCTGGGCCGGGATGTTTTTAAGGATATCCTCCATCATCCGCGTCAGGTTCCTGAATATTTCGTCGTATGGATTATCTGGCATGGATACCACGTACGCTGTAGTGTGTGCCTCTTCTCTCCACAATGCCCCGGTGGATGAGCCTCTCCAGCACCTCCTGCAGTTCCGGCGGTGATAGGCCGGTGTATCCCAGAAGTTCGTCTTCGGTTAGATCGTACTGGGCAAGGGCGAATATCAGGTCAAGCTCTCTCTCATTCACCAGTACATCGGTACTTGACCTGATGATATCATTAACCTTCAGTTCGATGTCCCGCTCCAGCCTGTCCAGTATGGCAATCATCTCCTCCCTGGCTGCTGTCATCCTGCGGAGCATGGAGAGAGATCGCGTGAATTCGAGTTCCAGCGCCTTCTCTTCCGGCTGCGCTGTCCTATCGCTGCGGCTCTGGAGATTGACCACCACCTCTATGTCGGATACCAGGTAGTAGTACTTTCTCCTGCGGGCATCGGACTGGCAGGTGACGATCCTCTCCTGCTCCATCAGGTGCAGGTGCTCGATCACCGCCTTCGGGCTGAGCGTGAGCTGCTCGCAGATCTCGGTGACAAAACAGGGTTTCTGTCTCAGCAGCTCCAGGATTCGCCGCCTGTTGCGATTTCCGAGGATATCCAGCAGGCGGGACATCTCCACCCCGTTTAACATCTTTACCTAATGTTAGTGTCTCCTCATTGATAGTTGTATCTCCTCTGTGGTGAGCGTCACCGAATATTTATAAACTATGAGTATGATCGACGTCCCGAGATACGGAGTAGATTTCCATGGCGTTACGGGACGAGGTCATTGATAAGCTGGCTGCACTCATTACCGCCGCGTTCGGGCTGGTCGCGGCTCTCGCCTGGAACGAGGCGATCCAGGCGATCTTCGCCGAGGTCTTCGGGGAGGCGGGCAACATTCCCGCCCAGCTGGGATACGCGGTTCTCGTCACCATCGTCGCGGTCATCGCGACGATCTGGATCGGAAGAGCTGCCGCCAGAGCCAAGTGATAAAAAGGGTGCGGCGTTCAGGGCCGACTGCATCGAAGACCCATGCAGCAGGCACGACAATACCTCCTACTGGAAGAGCCGGTAGTTGGGCGCCTCGTCGGTGATCAGGATATTGTGCGGGTGGCTCTCGCTCACTCCCGCACTGGTGACGCGCAGGAACCGGGCCTTTGTACGGAGTTCTTCGATGGATGCAGAGCCGGTATAGCCCATTGCCGACTTCAATCCGCCGATGAGCTGGTACACCACATCGGATACGGGGCCGACGTAGGGTGTGATCCCCTCCACGCCCTCGGGAACGAATTTGGTCCTGCCGATCTCCTTCCTCTGGAAGTAGCGATCCCCGCTCATGCCGCCGCTGATGACACCAAGCGATCCCATCCCCCGGTACTGCTTGTAGCGCCGTCCCTGCATGATCACGTAGCGCCCTGGCGACTCGTCCGTGCCGGCGAAGAGGCTGCCGATCATCACGGACTCGGCCCCGGCCGCCAGCGCCTTTGCCACGTCCCCGCTGAAACGGATGCCGCCATCCGCGATGATCGGTACATTGAACCCGGTGGCCACGTCTGCCACGGTGGAGATTGCGGTGATCTGCGGCACACCCACCCCGGCCACGATCCGCGTAGTGCAGATCGAGCCCGGGCCGATCCCCACCTTGAGACCGTCGGACTCCGGCAGCAGTGCCTCCGCCGCCGTCCGGGTGGCGATATTGCCGGCGACCACGTCGGCTTTTGCACTCTCCTTGATGTCCCGCACCGCCTTCACCACCCGCATGTTATGCCCGTGGGCGCTGTCCACAACGAGCGCATCCACCCCGGCCTCGTCGAGCGCCATCGCCCGCTGAAAGTCGTGGGGTCCGACCGCCGCAGCCACCCGCAGGTTCCCATCCGAATCGCGGTTTGCCAGGGGGTATCGCCGGATCTCCAGGATATCCTGCATGGTGATGATGCCGATGAGCCGGGCCTCCTTGTCCACCACGGGCAGACGTTCGATCTTGTGCGCGTACATGGTCTCGAGGGCATTCTCCATGGTGATGCTCGGATCCGCCGTGATCGGGTCGCGGGTCATCACCTTCCGGATGCTCTCGCTGTCCCGCTTTGGGGATATGGGGCGGACATCCCGCCGGCTGACAATCCCGACGATCTTCCCCCGCTCGATGACGGGCACCCCGCTGATCCCGTGCTCGTCCATCAGGCGCTGGACGTCGGCGACGGTCGCCTCGGGACCGACGGTGAGAACGTTCCTCTCGATGAGATTCTCTGCCTGCTTGACGTACTTCACCTCCTGCACCTCGCGCTCGGCAGTCATATTGCGATGGATCACGCCGATCCCACCCTGCCGGGCCAGGGCAATCGCCATGGGGGACTCTGTTACGGTATCCATCGCCGCACTCACGAGCGGGATATTGAGCCAGATGTTCCGTGAGAAACGGCTGCGCACATCCGCCTCGTTCGGCTCCAGGTGCGATTCAGCTGGCTGCAGAAGGATGTCGTCGAAGGTGACGGCGACGGGCACGTTCAATTTTTCCGTAAACATGATTCACCTGAGCATTTGCCTGACTTTTTCCACCAGTTCTCCCCGGATCGTGGCATTCCGATCTCCGCCGCAGACCATGCCGCGGGTGCCGACGATGTCGGGGCATATGCGGTTCAGGGCGGGTATGTTCTCGATCTGGAACCCGCCCGCAAGAGCGGTCTTCAAGCCCAGTTCGCGGTTCTTATCCACGAAGGCGGTGAACGTGGCCTCGTTCATGAACTCGAACGCACTCTTCCCGTCTTTTATGCCGGTATCCGTCATGGCCACGTCGGCTCCGCTCTCCGCGGCGAGAGCGGAGACCTCCATCGGCGAGATGGTCCCGAGCCTCTCGTAGTCGGCATAGGCAGCGACTACCACGAGCTTTTCGGGGTACTCCTCCTTAACCGCCCGCACCACGGCCTGGATCACTTCGCGGGCCCGGTCCTGCCCGTCGAACATCAGGCCGATCTTGACGAAGTCGGCGCCGGCGCATGCGGCTCCGTATGCGGCCAGCGCTGCCCC
>JAXDAH010000104.1:0-6498 GCA_034679905.1 Methanomicrobiales archaeon
TATGCGGACGGGATCGTCTACGCGCCCGTGACGAACATGAATGCGGCATTCACCCCAGAGAGCGCCGGTGAGGCGGACTTCCAGAATGCCACGGGTGAGTTCGTCGCCATCGAAGCCGACACCGGGAAGATCCGCTGGAAGCAGGATCTCGCATCCCCCTGCATCGGGGCTGCCACCGTGGTGAACGATCTGGTCTTCACGGGCACCCTCGGGGGAACTGTGCACGCCTTCAATCGCACGAGCGGCGAAGAGGTCTGGAACCTCACCGCATCTCCCGGCGTCACGGGCTGGGCGGCGGTGAGCGGCGACACCATGATCCTGCTGGGCGGCTTCAACGACACTCCCGCCCTCATGGCCCTGCGGATCGGAGAGGGCTAGGGGGTTCTAATCCTCTACCATTTTAGCTCCCGTGGTATCGTCCGGCTACCGACATCGTGGCTCCCTTTTCAAGAACGCTCCAGCGCCTTCATCACCAGCCTGAGAACGCATAGGTACCTGGAGCTGCATCACAGCCATGAGCAGGATGCCGCCAAGATCCCCGTTCCACATCTTCAGATGAACCGTATCGCATTTTAAAAGGCGATGATTCGCCTGAAACCGGCTCTTTCTGAAGAGAGAGATGACTCCCGTGAGAGACATTATGGAATGTCTGTTCCTCGTTCTCCTGCAGCGCGGAAAAGGGCTCGCGGGGATCCTTCCTACCGGACGAACCGGTCCGGGAGCACGCTCGCGAGGAGAGCCAGGACCGGGCCCACGAGGAGGCCGGCCCAGACCACGAACCCCAGGAGCCCGATGACCGCCAGGTACACCCGGTCCCGCACGATGGAGGGGCGTCGCGCCTTCCGGATGCGGCTGAGGGCGGCAGCGCCCAGCAGGATGGGCACCGCGGCGAATACCACGGTCAGCAGCGCCGAAGGGGCGGGACCGCTCTGTGCGAGCGCGATCCCCATCTGGAGAAGCGTCATGCCGCCCGTCCCGATGTAGAGCAGCCCGGCAAGGCCCGCCAGCAGTACGAAGGGTGTGAGACGACCTCTCCGCGGTATCACGAGGACGAGCCCGACGCTCCCCACCAGGATCAGGGGCGAGAGGATGAGCCAGAGGGGCTGGCCCTCCCAGAGGTGGATGCGGATCTGGTCGATCGGGATCGACAGCCACTCGAGAGGCGTGAACGCCTCGCGGTATCCCACGGCGAGACTGTACTTCCCGCTCCCACCAGGGCTGCGGACGACCGCATAGTAGGTAGCAGGAACCGCGATCTCCCGCGAGTAGGAGGCCGCCTCGTAGATGGCGGAGGGAGTGAAAGGTTCGTATTCGGGTTGTTCCGGAGAGGTCCCCTCCACAATGACAGCCCCGTATCCGGGCGGAATCTCCAGGGATGGCGGCACGCCCCCGGAGTACTCGATGCCGGGGCCCATGACCACGAGATCGGGAGCGGCGGCTCCGGCATGCGGCACCATCAGCGAGAGGCGGAGCTCCTCGCCGCCCTCCATCGCGAGGGCGTAGTACTGCGCCTCGCCGCTCTCGTGCAGGTCTGCGTAGATCACGTAAGACTTGGTCGGATCGTCGATCCGCGTCGCAGACGCCAGGTTCCCGTTGTCTCCCGCCTCCAGGGGCACGTGCGCCTGGGCAGGAGATCCAAGGATCGCCAGGACCGCCAGGAGGGCGACCAGCCTCCAGTAACGCATAAATGCCCATCCTCCCGCCGCATGATAATCGTTTCTGCCGTCCGCAGTGTACAACCGATAGAGATGCCCCGGCGTCCGGGAGTGAAGTATAATGTGCCGACCGCTCCAACACCCTCAGGAGCATGCAGCGTGAAGACGGAAAGGCGGTGGCGATCGTATCCGGGGGTCTGGACAGCACCACGCTCCTCTACGACCTGGTCCGGCAGGGCTACGAGGTCCACGCCGTCACCTTCGACTACGGCCAGAAGCACCGCCGCGAGATCGCGTGCGCGGAGAGGACGTGCCGGCGGCTGCACGTGCGCCACCGCGTGCTCGACCTCTCGCTCCTGAACGATCTCGCCCCCTCCGCCCTGACGCGGGCGGATCGGGCGGTGCCGTCGGGCCACTACGCCGAGGACGTGATGCGGCAGACCGTCGTCCCGAACCGCAACATGGTCTTCCTCTCCCTCGCCGGGGCCTACGCGATCGGGGTTGGGGCCCGGCGCCTCTTCTACGGGGCCCACGCGGGCGACCACCCGATATACCCGGACTGCCGCCCCGTCTTCGTGACCGCCATGCAGACCGCGTTCCACCTGGCGGACTGGAGCGACCTCATCCTGGAGGCCCCCTACCTCTACCGCACCAAGGGGGATATCGTGCGGATCGGCCTCGAACTCGGCGTGGACTACGCCGACACCTGGACCTGCTACCGCGGGGAGGAGCTCGCCTGCGGGCAGTGCGGAGCCTGTGTCGAGCGGCTGGAGGCCTTCCGCGACGCCGGCGCGCAGGACCCTCTGCCGTACGGGACGGACTGACGCCTTCAGCTGAGGCCGTAGTGCCGGCGGATGAAGTTCCGCACGTTCTCCGACTCGATCCAGCCTTTGTCGAGGCGGGTGATCAGGTCGTCGATGATGGCGCACTGCTCCACGATCTGCTTCCCGTGCCCCGTCTCGTCCATATCCGCCAGGGCGACGATCACCGCAAGGGGATTGCGGATGTGGTCGCCCAGGATCGCCAGCTGGCCGATGTTCTTCTCGATCTGCTCGAAGGCCTTCTTCTCCACGTGCTCGTTCAGCCTCCGCTCCGTGATGTCCCGCGCGATGGAGAGGATCACCGGCCTGTTGGCCAGGCTGAAGATGTGGGAGCTGATCTCCATCGGGACCTGCACGCCGCCCCGCGAGACGAGCGTTATCTCGAAGGTGATGACGTCTCCCGAGCGGAGTTTCTCGAGCTGGTCGGGGTGCTGGTCGATGAACTCCTTAAGACCGATATCCGCCGGGGTCATCTCGAGGAACTCCTCCCTCGAGTAGCCCAGCCGCGTGCAGGCGAGATTGTTGACCTCGAGGAACCTTCCCGGCAGCCCTTCCGGGGTGAGCTCGTTCAGGACGATCGCATCGTTGGCATTGTGGAAGACCGCCCGGAACTTCTCCTCGCTGGTGCGGAGCGCCTCCTCCGCCATCTTCCGTTCGGTAACGTCCCGCAGCGAGACGAGATCGGCGGTCGCTCCTCGGAACCGGATCTTGGTCCCGAGGGACTCCACCCAGCGGATCCGCCCATCAAAGGTCAGAATGCGGTACTCCGCCAGGAATCCGCCCCGATCCTGACTCACCAGGTCGAGATCGCGGGCTACCGCGCCGCGGCTCTCCGGCGCCAGGAACTCCATCACGCTGCGTCCCACGCCCTCCTCGGGGGACGTCAGCCCCACCAGCTGGATCGCCGCACGGTTGGCGAAGAGTACCGTGCCCGACCAGTCGATAATCAGCGCGGCGTCCACCATGCTGTCTACCAGGGTGCGGAAGAGCTCTTCGCTCTCGCGGAGCGCCTCCTCGGCCTTCTTCTGCTCGGTGACGTCCCGCACGGTCTCAATGGCGCCCGCCAGGTTGCCGCACTGGTCGTAGAGGGGCGACGCCTTGGCCCAGATATATGCCCCCCGTCCTCCATGGACGGACGGCACGAAGGTCTCGGCGAACAGGGTATCCCCATCCCTTCGGATGGACTGGTACTGCGACGCGACCTCTGCATCCGCCTGTCCGACCAGGTCAATCAGGATCGGCCTTCGCGTGCCGTAGAACGGTACGGCATAGGCATAATCCCCCTGCCCCAGGATCGCCGCCGGGGAGAGGCCGGTCATCCGCTCGATCGCCTTGTTCCAGGCAATCACCCGGCGGTCCCGGTCGATCACGAAGGTGGCGTCGGGCAGGAAATCGATGATATCGGCCAGCTGCTGGCGGGACGTCCGGGCAGCCTCTTCGCTCCGCTTACGCTCCGTGATATCCCGCACGAATGCGAAGAGGTAACCGCTCCCCTCCAGTTCGAGGTAATTGGCCATGATCTCCACGGGATAGATGTCCCCGTCCCGCCGGCGGTGCTGCCCCTCGAAGACCAGGGATCCACTCCCCGCCAGCTCCTGGAGCAGGGCGAGCCAGCCGTCGGCAGAATACGCGGGATCGATATCCGCAATCGTCATCCCCAGGAGCTCCTCGCGATCGTATCCCAGCGCCCGGCAGGCGGCGTGGTTCACAGCCAGGAACCGCCCCTCGCGGTCTATCCAGAAGAGCTCGTCGGATGCGTGGTCGACGGCGAACTGGGTGACCTGCAGGGAGACCTCCATCCGCCGACGCTGCACCGCCTGGAGGATCATGTGGCGGAGCTCCGCAAACTGCGACTTCGGGTTGCCGCCCTTCTGGAGGTAGAAGGACGCCCCGTGGTTCAGCGCCTCGATCACCACCTCCTCCCGCCCTCTCCCGGTGAAGAGGATGAACGGGGTCTTGTCCCCCCGGGCGCGGAGGGTCTTGAGGAGATCGATGCCGTCGACGCCGGCCATGTGGTAGTCCGATACGATCGCATCGTAGCGGCGGTTCTTCAGCATCTCGAGGGCATGGATGCCGGAGGGCGCAGTATCCACCTGCATGTCCCCCTCCCGCTCCAGGTAGATCCGGGCGACCTCGAGCAGGCCGCTCTCCTCGTCGACGCACAGTACCGCTATCATACCTTCCACTCCAGCGGTGCAGCTTCGGCCTCGCGCTGCGCGGCCGGAGGAACGGTGCTGAACCGGTAGTTCCCCCGCGGGACGAAGATCTCGAATCGGGCTCCCCTGCCGTGCTCGCCGTTCTCGCGGATGGTCATACCGGTGAGGGCCAGGATCTCGCGGATCAGGAAGAGACCGAAGCCGGTGTTCCGTCCGTAGCCCCGCCGAAAGATCAGCTCTTTCTCGATGTCCAGGATGCCTTCGCCGTTGTCCTCGTAGATCAGGAAGAGCCCGTCGGCGGAGATCTGGTGGTAGAGCCGCACCTCAGTTGTCCGCTTGCCGTGGCGGAGGGTGTTGTCCATCAGGTTGTAGAAGACCTTCTCAAAGAGGGGGTCCGCGTAAATCTCCAGCCCGTCCGTCGCGATAACGACCCGGATCCTGGACTGATCCAGCGCCGGAACGGCCTGGAGCGCCATGTCCCGCACCAGCTGCCACTCGGGCTCGCGGAGACCCATGTTCTGGTAGTCCCGGGTGAACTGGAGGAGGGTTTCCATCTTGCCCGTCACCCCGCCGGCACTGGAGAGGTACTGCCGCACCGTCTCCTCCTGTGCAGTCTCTTCGGCGAGTCCGATATAGCCCTGCACGGCGGTCAGCTGGTTGAGGAGATCGTGACGGGTGACGGACCCGAGCAGGTTCAGCTTCTCGTTCGCCCGGCGGAGGGCGTCGGCAGCCCGCCGCCGCTCCGTGATGTCCAGGGCGGTGCCCATGACGGCTGCCCGTCCCTCGTAGGAGGTCCGCGAGCCGTGGATCTCCACATGGATGATCTCCTGCTCCCTGGTGCGGCAGCGGCACTCGTAGCGGATGGCCTCGAGATCGCCGGCGATCCGCCCCTCGATGGTCGCCTCCACCATCGGCCAGTCCTCGGGGACCACCAGATCCCGCATCCCGATCCTGCCGATCATCTCCTCGGGACAGTAACCGCAGATCTCCGCGAACCGGGGGTTGACATAGCGGAAGAGGCCGTCCTGGACCAGGTAGACGCCGGCGAGCGAGCGTTCGACGATGCTGCGGTACTTGATCTCCGACTCCATCAGCGCCTGCTCGATCTGCTTCCTCTCCGTGATGTCCACGAAGGAGCAGACGAGCTGGTTGTCCGCGGTGGGTGCCAGGGACACCAGGGCCCAGCGGATCTGCCCCTGCCGGTTCTTCAGGCAGACCTCGGAGTCGAGCACGGTGTAGCGGCTGCTGACCCGGGAGAGGAACGGGCCGTTCTCCACCTCCGGCCAGATGAGGGCGACATCCTTTCCCGCCAGCTCGCCGGGTTCGTAGTTCAGGAGAGCGGTGCATTGCCGGTTTGCCTCCGCGATGGTCCGGGAGGGGAGGTCGATTGTAAAGATCCCGGCCTGCGAGTTCTCGAAGATCCCGCGGAAGCGCCTCTCCTCGCGCTTCAATCCCTCGGAGAGCGAGGACATCACCACGCCCACGGAGACAAAGACGTAGAACCAGGCCGTACTGATGGTGAGCAGCGCCAGGTTGAAGAGCCCGAAGGCGTAGACGAGCGCCATGTACACTCCGCCCAGGAGGAGCGAGCAGACGACGCCGCGGTGCGGGAAGGCGAAGGTGACCATGACGATGGGGATCAGGTAGAGGTAGGGGAAGACGTCGTAGACGCCTCGGGAGAGGCTGAAGACGGTGATCCCGACCGTTGCCAGGGAGGCGAGCACGATCAGGATCACCCAGGTCTTATCGGAGTTCAGGCGCGGGAGCATAGAACAACCAGGCGGTATTAATAAATTCACTCAATGTTAGTATTTAAGCATATTTATTTTAACATTTCGATTGATATGAATTTATTTCGCAAAATAT
>JAXDAH010000105.1:0-7518 GCA_034679905.1 Methanomicrobiales archaeon
CTCCTGGGTGAAGAGGTGTCCCTTCTCGTCCACCAGCATGCGGTAGTGCTTATGGATCCCCGGCAGGGAGATGACGTCGAAGATCCCGACTCCCAGGCCCGGATCCGTCACGGTGCGTCCGTTGACGAGAACCCCTCGCTGGTTCAGGATCTGCTTCACCTCGTGCATCGTGCGTGCGAGCCCCACCCTCTCCCGGAGCCAGACAGCGACCGGTATCGCATTCTGGTTGTGCGGCCCGGGGGAGGTCTTCGTCACCCACGGGCTGGTCTTCCTGCGGATGCGCCACGCGTCGGGGGCGGTCAGACGTTTCTTGTAGTTGCCCATGTCAGCGTCCCTCCGCGAACGATTCGCTTCGGCGCTCGTCTTCCAGATTCAGCTTGGTGATCTCCACGTTGGATGCGTGGATGGGTCGCGGAACCTCTTTGCCGTCCGCCTTTACCAGGGATACCCCGCCTATCACCAGCGTGCTGTTTCCGGTGTTCACGGACTCAACCGTGCCCTCCTCGCCGGCAAAGTCGCCGCGGAGCACCCGCACGGTATCCCCCGTAACCACGCGGGCGCTTCGCCGCCCGTGCTTCTCCCGCAGACCCGCTGCGAGGGGAGCGGAGAGGAAGCGACTCTTTACGTGGTTCGGGGCGTTCTGCTGTGCCCTACGCTGCTTTCTGGGTTGTTTGCTGCTTATGGTCGTCATTGTATAGCCTCTCATCAGACGATGATCGTCGCCATCGAGCCGATCTTCGGGAACCGTTCGGCCACCTCGCGGGCGACCGGACCCTTGATCTCCGTCCCCTTGGGCTCGTTCTTCTCGTTCACGATGACGACCGCGTTCTCGTCGAAGGAGACCCGAAGCCCGTCGATGCGCCGGAACTCCTTCCGCTGACGGACAACGACGGCCTTCTCCAGCTTGCGGCGCATATCGGGCGTACCTTTCTTGACGGCCACCGTGGCAACGTCCCCGAGGCCCAGCCGCGGGGAGCGCCGCATCACGCCGTGAAACCGGTCCACGGAGACGACCTCGACCAGGCGGGCGCCGGTGTTGTCCGCGCAGATCAGGCGGGTCCCCACGTTCAGCGGACGGGGTACCGTGGACTGCTTCGCCTTCATGGGGTGAGCACCTCCACCACGACGAAATGCTTGGTCTTGGAGATCGGTCTGCACTCGGCGATCTTCACCCGGTCACCCACCCTGGCGTTGATACAGGGCGGGTTGTGGGCATGGATGCTGGACCTCCGCTTCTCGTAGCGGTTGAACTTCTTGATGTAATGCAGGTACTCGCGTCCTACGACTACCGATCCTTCCATTCGATCGCTCACGACGTTGCCGGTGATCACCTGGCCGCGCACCGGCAAGGTGCCGTGAAACGGACAAAATACGTCGGTGCACTCCGCATTCGGAGGCTTGACGTCCAATCCTATGTTTTTTGCCATATTTATTTACCTCTGATATCGACTCGCTTCTCAGGCCGCATCTCGAGCGCGGACCCCTGCACATCCACCACGGTGCCGTCCGGCAGGCATAGGCGGAACGTGCTGTAGCGCTTGGGGATCATCTTCTCGCCCGATGCCGTGCTGATCACGATCATGCTCCGGGTCTCGTCGACGATCGTCCCCCGCACGCTCCTGTGCGTCGGATTCCGGGCATCCACCACGGATGCCGGGAGCCCGATCAGTTCGTGGCGGAGCACGGTATCGCGCGTTATCGGAGATCCCATGTCTGCACTCACGCTTCAGCAGCCCGGCGAGCCCGCTGGTTCATCTCGGTCTTGATTCGTGCAATCGTTCTCTTCAGCTCGCGGATGCGCCCGGGGTTCTCCGTCGACCCACCGGTGCCCACTTTGCCGTACTTCTGGATGAGCTCCATCTGCAGCTTCTGAAGCTGCTCGGCGAGCTCGGTGTCCCGCATCTGGTGGACCTCGTTGGCTCGAAAGATCGCCACACTACACCTCCTCCTCGAACTCCTCGTCGGGGAGCGCCGGCTCGAGCTCCTCGCCGACCTCCGTCACGGTGACGGCCGGTGAGGCCTCCTCCTTCGCCACCTCGACCACCCTGAAGTCGTCCGGGAGCGCCGCCTGCGGCGGGATGATCTTGACCTGGACGCCGATCACGCCGAGCTTCTTCACGGCGACTGCATAGCCTCTCTCGACGATGGCGATGCTGGGTTCACCGGCGTGCTTGATGTAGCCCTCGACGAACTTCTGCACCCGTGCACGGGGGCCGGTCAGCTTGCCGGCGATGATGACCTCGCAGCCCAGGGCTCCGGACTCCATCACCCGGCGGATGATGCTGGAGCCGGCCTTCCGGAAGTACCAGCCCCGTTCCAACGCGTTTGCCAGCCTTTCCGCCATGATCTGGGCGTTGTAGTTCGGGTTCTGGACCTGCAGCACCTCTACTTGAGGTGTGTCAAGACCAAACTGCGTGGCCAGCTCCTGCGTGATCTGCCGCACCAGTTTCCCGCCCTTACCGATTACGATGCCCGGCTTCTCCGCATAAATGGTCACCTGCGTGCCAAGCGGGGTGCGGGCGTAGTCCATGCCGCCGTAGCCGGCACGCTTCAGCTCTTTCTGGAAGTATCGCTCGACGCGAACCCGCCGCACTCCTTCCGAGACGAACCGCCTCTCTACTGCCATATTACTCCACCTCTTTCACGATTACTTCCAGGTTGACGGTTTCGCGCCTCTTCGGGGTCGCTCGCCCCATCGCCCGGGGGAAGTAGCCCTCGAACCGCCGCCCTCTGTTGGCGGATACGTGGACGATCTTGAGTTTGGTCGTATCCAGCCCGCTGTACTCCGCGTTCTTCCCGACGGACTCGAGCAGGCGGATGAACTCCTGTGCCGCCTTCTGCGGGAACCGTCCCGCGTCCCAGCCCTGGAGCCCCCGCCGGTGCGCCACGTTGCGGTTGAACCGCTTGAAGGGAATCGCCTTCTTCTTCTCCACGACCTGATTTAAGTAGTCGATCGCCGCATCGGTCCGCATAAAGCGGATGAAGTTCGCGATCTCGATCGCGTGCTTGGGCGATATGGGCAGTTCGTTGGCCTTGGCACGGGCGAACCCCTCTCCCTCGACCTGCATTGAATACCTGGTTCTTGCCATGGGGATCACTTCAGGGGCACGTACTTGCTCGACCGTGTCGCACCGATACCGGCACTGCCGTGCGAGACCTTCCTCCGGGTAAGGGCGAACTCTCCCAGGTAGTGGAAGAGGGACTCGGGCTGGAGTTCGACTCTCACGAACTCCTTGCCGTTGTGGATCTCGATGGGTCGGCCGATCATCTCGGGCATGATCACCATGCTGCGCAGGTGGGTGCGGACCTTCTCCTCCCCGGCGCGGATATCCGCAAGCAGACTCTCCTCGTCCCGGGTCAGGCCCCGCGCGAACTTCCGGCGGGCGCGGGCCGGCATGATCGCAATCAGGTCGGTCATCCCCATCTGCTTCAGTTCGTCCATGCTGAAACCGCGATAGGTGAACTCCTCGCGCCGCCTCGGCATCCGTTTCGCTGTCTTCTTAACCATCGCTCTCTACCTCTTCTTCTTGCCGGTTCGCCGGGCTGCGATCAGGCCAACCTTCCGTCCGGGCGAGGTTCCCCGCGACACCGTCTTGGGCCTCCCTGCATGCTGGTGGGCACCGCCGCCGAAGGGATGGTCGATCACGTTCATGGCGACGCCCCGCACATTCGGCCACTTCGAGGCTGTGTTCTTCATCTTGTGGTACTTCTTGCCGGCCTTCACGAAGGGCTTCTCCCCGCGCCCGCCGCCGGCCACGATACCGACGGTCGCCAGGGAGCGGTTGTTGAACCACTTCGTCTTGCCGCTGGGCATGCGGACGCCCACCTTCCCATCCTCGGACTTGCCCATGATGACGGCCTGGACGCCCGACGAGCGGACGAACTTGCCGCCGTCACCGGGGCGGGCCTCGATGTTGCAGACGTAGGCACCAACGGGGATCTCCCCGAGGGGGAGGGTGTTGCCGCTCCGCACCTCTGCCTGCGATCCCCAGACGACCGTGTCGCCCGTGGCGAGCCCTTCGGTGGCGAGCATGTAGAACTTGCTGCCGTTCTCGAGCTGCACCCGTGCGATAGGCGCGTGCCGGGCCGGGTCGTGCTCGATATCGATAACAGTCCCCCGGGCCTGCGCGTCCGTGAGCGCCGGATGCTTCAGTTCTGCCTTGTAGTTATGGGAAGGTGCACGATAGGACGGGCCGCCTCTGCCCCTGTTCTGTGTCTGGATTCGATGTCCCATCTTCTCACCTACATGATTCCAAGCCGGCTCAAGATCTCCTCGGCGGCTTTTTCGTCCTGGAAGCTGACAATTGCCTTCTTCTCACCCTTCATGGTGAGCATGGTGCGGACGGATTTGACCTCTTTTTCAAAGGCCCGCTCGATCTCTCTCTTGATCTCGCCCTTGGTCGCCTGCTTGTGCACCAGAAACTGGAGTTTGCTCTCGTTCTCCAGGAGCATCATAGCTTTCTCTGTCACGAACGGATACTTCAGGACCATTTATAATCCCTCCAGCGTCCGCAGCGCACTCCGCGTCCAGAGGGTGAGTCTGCCCGCCTGGGCGCCGGGCGCCAGGTGCTCGGTGTTCAATTGGCGGACGCTGACCGCGTCCACGCCTGCCAGATTGCCTGCAGCGAGGGAGGGCTCGCCGGCGGTCACGATCAGGAGGCTCTTGCGCTGCTTGTAGCGGCGCCCCCGCAGCTTGCCCCGGCCCGCACGGACGGTCCGGCTCGCCTTGGCGCGCTCCACGTCGCCGTACACGCCGATGGCGCCCAGCACCGCGATGACCTCGGAGGTCTTTCTGAGCTGCTCGAACTCGTCGGTCAGCACCAGCGGGAGGACCCCCTCGAAGCGGTGTCCGCGCGTGCGAACGAGCTCCTCCATGCTTGTGGCTGCAATCGCCGATTGCAGCGCCTTTCTCTTCTCCTTCTTATTGATCTTCTCGACGAGCACCTTCTCGACCTTGGGTGGATGGGCCTCGCGTCCACCCTTTGCCTGCGGCACGCGGGCGGCGCGGGATGCGTTCTTCAGCCGCGGCACCTGGGCGACGCCCCTGCCGGACCCCCAGGAGTCCGCCGAGGTGCGGATGCCGGCATACACGTTGGTGCCATGCGGCTGGAACCTCCGGCTCTGGATCGCCAGCACGTCCTTTTTAATGAGGTCCGGGCGGTAGTCCGACTCGAATACGGGAGGCAGTTCGATCTCTTCGGTGACCCCGCCGTCCAGTGCTAGAACCTTTGCTCTCATCTCAATCACCCTGCTTGCTCTGGACGCTGGTCATGTGGATGACAGGCGTGCGTATCTTGTGTTCACCCAGGCGCGATGCCGGGCGGATGCGGATCAGCCGCTTGCAGGGGCCCGGTACGGACCCTTTGATCACGATGTACGGGTTGTGGATGATGCCATAGTGGAGGAAACCCCCGGCCGGCGTGACCTCGCTGCCGTCCATTCCGATCTTCAAGATGCGCTTGTTGAACTCCGTGCGCTGCTGGTAACCCATCTGCCCCATCTGGGGAACCTGCCAGCGGATGTGGTGCGGGTTCCAGGGTCCCAGGGTGCCGATATGACGTTCTTTGCCCCCGCGGGAGTGCTTGCGCTTGCGCAGTTTGACACCCCACCGCTTGACCGGGCCCTGCGTCCCCTTTCCCGTGGTGATCGCCGTGATGTCGGCGTAAGCGCCGGGCTCGATGATCTTCTCGACGCCCACCTCCTTTCCCAGGATGGAGAGACCGAACTCCAGGCGCTCTAAAAGAGCGCTGCCGCCGATGCGGATCTCCATCAAGTCGGGGACCTTCTTCGGGACGCCGCTCACGGTTGCCGGCTGCGTGTACATCAGGGCAAAGAGGTCGGAGACGCTGCCGCTCTCAATGCCGGTGCGGATGGTCTCGAGCGTCTTCTCGTGGTTGCTCTGCTTCCCGGCGGTGAGCCGCCTCTTCAGCTCCGGATCGAGCGTCTCGGCCCACACTTCCGTGAGTGCATGGCTGCCGTAGGTGTCCCTGGTGTAGGCACGCAGAGCCGCCACCTTCATCGAGGGGACCTCCACGATGGTCACCGGGACCATGATGTCCTTCCCCTCGGTGGGGCTGTTCTTGTGATCGTCGATCATGATCATGTGCGTCATGCCTACCTTGTAGCCTGCAAATCCCTGCAGTATGGGAGCCCCCGCGGTCTCAGCCCAGGACTGGTACTTCGGAACCGGACTCCGGGCGCGTTTCCTCGGGCTGTAGGCAAGGGATCCCCTGCGCGGTCTCGTTGCTTTGGGCATACTCTTCTAACCCCTCTACTCTTCGATGATGTTGATCAGTGCGAGTGCCGCCGTTACGGCCTCTTCTGTTCGTACGGTTACGGAGCCCTGAGCGGGCACGACATTGATCCAGGCGCCAGCGAACTCCGAGCAGGAGTGCCCCTCCCGCTCGAGGAGTGCCGCCACACCCTGATGCGGCGAGCCGAATGCCACCATCGCATCCCCCCGACAGCGGCTCAGGCGCTGCAGGAGTGCGTCGCACGTGGCGACCTCGCCCTGCACCGACGCGATGAAGACGCATGCCGTCTTCCTGAGCAGCGGGTAGAGGGATGGATGGTACGTGGTGGTGTATCCCCAGTACTCTGGGGATGCTTCTGGCGTGCACCAGAATACCCCGTCTCGCGAATAGATCCTGACCGTGATCCGCCTTCCCGCAGGCACGGGTTCGGCCATGGGAACCGGGCTCGTTGCACCAACGTCCACCCAGGCGGACACATCAGATCCAGCGTCTGTCAGCCCGTTGTGCTTCAGCACAACTCCTTCTCTGTACTGCCTTTCTATGAGGGCAGGTTCAACCCTATGGTGCGGCAATCGCAGCGGCGGCAGCACACCCGCATACTGCAGCTCTCTCATCTGCTTGAAGAGGTGCTTGCGGAGGTACTGCGGCGTCTCGGCATACCGGAGCAGCGCGACGATCTCCTTCGAATCGTCCTGACGCGGATCCCGGTACACCGCGACCTCATCGACGCGGAAGATGCCGGCAGCCCGGGCGATCTGACCCACCTTGTAGGCCCTGAGCTTCCTGTCTGCCGTCTCTTCCGCAAACGATGACGGAATGGCAATTGAGAGTCTTCTCAACCGTTTCTTTACCATTCCGGGCACCGGATTACCCCATAGCGGCTTCCTATTAATTTGCTTAGACGGTATGATAAACCTTCGCATACATCTGCAAAATCTTATGTGCGCCATTCGTGCGGGAATCTGTTGCGAAGCGAGAGAAGCATCGGCGGTCAGGACCGCTGCACATCGGTATTCGGATGCGCACCCCGCACCCCCCGGACGAGATCGCAGAGATCCCCATGCGTGGCGATAGGAAATCCGCAGTCGGGAACGGGGAGCCAAAGAACTCTCCAGCCGCATCCTGCTGTTAGGATCGAGTATGAGGAAGCGGAGGACCAGGTGGTACGAACGTCCGAGTTCGGGACGGGTTCTCCTCTCGCGATATCGAGGGGGATTACGGGCTCCAGAGCGAGGCCTATCACACGCAGGGGTGGGGGCAATGG
>JAXDAH010000106.1:0-15097 GCA_034679905.1 Methanomicrobiales archaeon
CTTCACCGTCGCCCTCGCCACGATCG
Source organism: Methanomicrobiales archaeon (assembly GCA_034679905.1). Classification (GTDB taxonomy): domain Archaea; phylum Halobacteriota; class Methanomicrobia; order Methanomicrobiales; family JACTUA01; genus JASEFH01. The sequence goes on from JAXDAH010000106.1 coordinate 27, forward strand.
AATCCCGACGCACAGCCGTTGCGAGATCCTTCTCAGCCGGTATGGGCTGACAGTCCCGACATATCCTGCCGCGATGGCGCAGATGCCGTGCATCTGCATTACGGCCGGGGATGGTGCAGGCCAATCCGGGACGGCGAGGGATACGCATGCCGCATGCATCACTCTTCAGGAGGGGAGACGATGCGGCGGCAGCATGGCGCGCCGTCGGGGGCTTACCGGCGCATCCTGTCTGTGCGGTAAGCTGCCTCCTGTACACTCGTATCTCTCCCCCGAAGGCAGGATGGGACGCGATCCCTGCTACTGGCGCTACAGCCTCTTTATCTTGCGCACCTTCACGGCGGCACCGCGGGTGGAATGCCGCATCTCGTACGCGCTCATGAGCGCCCTTCCTGTTCCCAGGAGGGCATCGTTCTGCACCAGCACCTCGTCTCCCTCCAGGATCTCGGGATCGACGGAGAGAATGCCGGGCACCAGGATATCCCCCTGCGGGACGAAATCCCCGATCGTGACGCGATAGCCCTCATCCAGCATGCTCCAGCCCTCAAAGGTCGGCTTGAAAAGCCCCGTCTCGGGATCGATGCTGAAGAGCTGCGTCCGACCGCGAACGACGATCTGCTCGCTGTACCTCCCCCGGATGGAGAGCCCTGCAGTGTCTGCAGCCGTGCCGAACTGCCAGGAGAGCACGCCGTCGATCCGATCCTCCTTCCCCTTCGGCTCGCCCTCCAGGGCATGCCGCAGGGCGGCGATCGAGGCCTCGTCCGTCGGACTGCCGCTGACGGTCCGCTCGAGCTCGATCGCGCATGCGGAGGCCGCCATCTCTGCGGCGCGGAGCGCTCCGCCGCCCAGGTGGGCGATCACCCGGCGGTAGGAATGGGATCGGAAGTACTCCGCGAGGACCGATGCGGTGAAGTGGAGCTCCTCTCGATCCCAGTAGCCGGTCACCGGCACGTCGTAGTGGGCGGCTGGATAGACGCGCTCCAGCTCGCGGGGCACCAGCGCCAGGGGCGATGTGACGATCAGCTCGTGCGCCCGCCCGGCGACGGCAGCGATGAACTTGCGGTGGCTCTGCGAGGTGGAATACGGCTTTCTGGCAGAGCATGGCAGGAGCACGGCGACCGTATGCCCGGCGGGTTTCCGGTACCGCTGCACCACCCGCTCAGCGAACCGCTGCACCTCCGTCCGCCGCAGAGAGTCGGAGGTGGTCGCCAGCAGGGGTGCGGGTCGGGCGATGGGAACGTAGCGGCCGATGAACGCCTGCCTCGCATCCAGATGGCGGAGGATGGCGACCTGGGAGGGATCGAGCCGGCTCCGCGCCTCCATCAGATCCCGCAGGCGGGATCGCTCCACGAAGTGGGAGGCGGTTCTGATAGCGCTCTCAAGGGCGGCACGGTTGTGCTCGAAGAGGTCCCCGCTGCGGCAACCCGAACAGGAGCAGAGCTGGTCCCCGGTCTCCGCGGGCAACTCCCCCTCCCCGGTGCAGAAGAGTCCCCGTGCCGTGCAGAGGTCCACCGCACGGAAGTCGAAGAGATCGAAACCCGTATAGAGGAGCATGTGAACGTTCCCCGGCACTGCCGCCGCTGGAGCGTACCAGACGGTGTCCGACGGGACCTGCTCCTTCAGCTGCACGAGCCATGCAACGTACTGGCGCGGATTGGAGAGGGCGGTGTGCCAGTTGGAGACCATCACCACCGCACCGCCCGGTACATCCGCGCGGGAGTGGGGGTGGAGGATGAGGGGTTCGCCGGGCCCGGATTGGTGATACCGCGCCACGAAGTCCGCGTCTGCAAGCAGTGGCACGTGGGAGAGGGGGCGCGATGCGAGACCCGGGAAGATCTCCTCCATCTCCTGGGCGGACGGGAGGGGTATCGTCCTGCCGTCCAGGTTCAGGCGCCCCGTACGGGCAAGCCCATCCCTCTTCCGGATCTCAAAGCGGATCATACAGCACTCCTGCATCGGGAATCTCATCTTCGACGATCCGACGCCAGTGGTCGCTACAGGCGATGGTGAACGTGGAGCCCGGATGCGCTTTCATCAAGCGGCGGATCCCCCGGCACCCGGCCCGCACCATATCGGCATCCCAGGATGGCACCTCGCTCTGCCCGATGGGAAAGGTCTCCGAGAGCTCGGGGGGATAAGCGCCAAAGGGCGGCTTGAAGAGGAGCACCTCGTCATAGCCCGATCGGGGCCGTCCGTCCATGAGGATCAGCACCGTCTCTTTGAGGGGAATCCGTCCGATCACGTCGGCGAAGCGGTGCACCTCGGTGCGATCGCAGCTCTCCGAACCGCGGTAGAAGAAACGCCGTTTGGAGACTCGGTCCAGGGGCTCCAGCTCCGGAGTGCGTGCGAGGAGGTAGCGGTAGCCCTCCAGGAGGCGCGGGTGGCTTCGGCACCGCTCGTCCACCAGCTCGAAGAGGACGCCGTCCTGGATCGCCTGGCGGATCCGATCGATCTCCGCCAGGCTGACGAGCAGGTTGTGGCGCGCCAGGAGATACTCTTGATTTTCGGCTTTCCGCACCTCCTCCGGCGAATAGTTCCTGCAGACCTCGCAGGCGCAGGGAAACTCACGGAGATCTTCCAGGTGCAGACTCCCGTAGGGTGTCAGGTAGCGCCCCTCGCGGGCGTAGAGGGCGTAGGCGGCGGAGTCGAAGAGATCGCACCCCATCGCCACGGCAAGGGCGAACATCGACGGGTGGCCGGCTCCGAAGAGGTGGACGCACGCGGCTGGCGACAGCTCCCGTTTTGCGGCCAGCACTACTTCGACGAGCTCGCGGTAGCGGTAACTCTCCATCAGCGGGACAACGGCTCCGATGGGACAGAGGTCGAACGATAACGCCCGGACTGCCCGAGCGGCCTTCTCCCGCAGATCGGGGTGGATCCCGCCCTGCACGGGCCCGGCGATATCGGCATCCGAAAAGGTCTCTTTCGCCTCGTTCAGCCGGGAGAGCGTGACGGCAAGGTCGTTCTCGGCGGTGGCGCGATCCGCCTGCGGCGAGGTGGGGATGTCCAGCGGCACCAGGATGTCGCTTCCTATCGCCTGCTGGAATGCAAGGGTCTCCCGATTGCTGATCTCGACCTGTCCATACACCGAGAGCTGGTACGAACCCGAATCGGTCATGATGATGCCGTCGAAATCCAGAATCCTGTGCAGACCGCACTCGAGAGCGCGTGCACGGAACTCGTCGCTGCGGTAGAAGATATAGGCGTTCGTGATCAGGGCCTCGACGCCCAGCTTCGCCATCTCTGCAGGGGGGACGAGGGGCAGGTGGGGATTCACGACAGGGAGCAGGGCGGGGGTCGAGAGGGTCTTTGAACCTGCTCTCAATCTTCCGGTGCGTGCGGCGATATCCTTCTCGGTGACTTCGAACTGCATGTGATCTCCCTATGTCGGGTGGGTTTAGGTATGTCCTGCCGGCGTGAATAACCTTTGCCAGAAGAGGATCCGTTCCCCGATCCAGCAGGCGCTGTTCCGATTCTGGTAGCTGCAGCCTCTCCGAAATCTATTTCAGAGAGCGGGGTCTTCCAGGATCGGCTTATGGATGCCGATGAAGTCTGGAGGAGCATGCTCGGGGAGCGGGAGATGGAGGAGGCGGAGCGGATCATCCAGCGGGATCTGCAGCTGCACATTGCGGCCGGGAGGGAGTTCAATGCCGAGCGGATCGACTGGTACCGCTACGGCCTCGTCTGCGGGATGCAGCTCTGCATGCGGCTCTTCTCCGACGACAGAGAGGATATGGTGCGGAGCATCCGGAAGCGGATCCAGGAGAGGTTCTGAAAAAGTGCTGCTTGTCTGCGCTCGGGAGGTACGGGAGCGGACCACTACCGCTGGCACTCTTCCCTGTCCCGCTGGATCTTCTCGATCTCCTCTTTCCTCTCCCACCAGGCACAGGGATCCATGCGCTCGAACCTGCCGAGGGGCGGGCATCCTCTGGCCGTATGGCGGGCCAGCTTCTCCGTCTCCGTGAGATCCACGACGGGGCGGATATCGATCACCCTCACTCCCTGCCGCTGCGGTATGACGGTCAACGGACGTGCACCCTTCTCCAGCTCGTCGAGCTCCCGGAAGAAGTCGTACAGCGGGCTCGACTCCCGGATGCGAAGCGTTCTTAGCTTGCGTCGTTCAACTGTCAGCTCGTTCCTCCTCGGTTCCGTCTATCTGGGGTGTTCAATGCCGCCGGGCATGTACTACTGCGGCTGTGCGCCGCTCCTGCCATGCAATTGCCGGATCCGCAGAGAAACCGTTCATACCCGATCTTCAGTAAATATCTGCCCTTCAAATGTGAATACCTCCGCATCCGCCGACTTCCAGCAATCCTCCGGGAGGCCTGCTTTATGGCAGGTGTGGGCGAGGAACTCCTCGCTGTTCCAGCCGTACTCTTCCGGAACCTGCGGGAGCAGAAGACCGCTCGTACCCCAGCCCCGGACGATGAGACCATGCCGGCCCACGTTCACCATCTTCGGTCGAAGAGCAGGGGGACCCATGAGCGGCTCGGGCGTGGTGAGGACGGTCACCTCCAGTTGCAGAGCGGCGAGTTCGCCATCCCATACCGGCGGGAACCGTGGATCCTCCATGCCTGCCGACACCGCCGCTTCGACGATCGCGTCACGGAGGGCCATGATAGGATAGGGCAGGCCAATACAGCCGCGGAGCATGCCTCCCTTTTTGATGGTGACGAACACCCCCCGCTTCTCATCGAAGACCGAAGGCATATGCGGCACCTGCAGACGCTCCTTTCGAACCGCGCTCTCCAGTGCGCGGCGGGCCAGCTGGAGTGCGGCAGATCCTTCATCCCGGGTCAGCACAGTCATAAGTAGTAAATACATAACAATCCAATATTTATAGGAGAGGGAGAGTGCAGCCGACGGTGGCCGTCTGCGGCCGCTGAGGAAAGTCCCCCCACCCACCAGGCACGCAGCCGCATGCAAATGCGGATGGCGAGAGCCATGGCAATGACACAGAAACGCCACGGCCCATGGATAGCCATGAAACGACCGAGCTTCCCCGTGAAGCGAGAAGCGAAGAGCGAGCTAACTCGTTGAGCGTAACCATGGGATACGTTGAAACGGTGAACCCCTGCGGGTGCAAGCCAGAACAGGGCATTCGATCGCCTGGTATCAGCCCGGGTATGGCGCGTTAGCTGAATGCTGCACAGAACTGAAGGGGGCTTACTCCTCCGACTCCGTATCTGCAACCGCTTTTGAATGCACAGTTTATATATCGGTTTGCCGCTATCAGTATTCCGATGCATATCCCGACACCGACCGAGCTCAAGGCTAAAAGAATCGCCCTTGGGCTGAAACAGGCTGACGTTGCCGCACGGGCGGGTATCAGCCAGTCCATGGTGGCACGGATAGAGGCGGGAAGCGTGGACCCCCGCCTGAGCACCCTCACAAAGATCGTCCAGGTTCTGAATTCGGCAGAGCGGCCTGCACTCACGGCGGCGGATGTGATGCATACTCCCGTCATCAGCGTGGCACCCCGCGATGCCATCCAGGATGCGGTCCAGCTGATGAAGGACCGGACACTCTCGTATCTCCCCGTTCTCGAAAACGGCATTCCCATCGGATGCATCTCGGAGGTGTCGATCATCGACGCGATGGGGCGGGAGGGTCTGCAGAGGGGAAACCGGGGTATTGTCCGAGATTTTTTGGAGCCGTGCGCACCTACCATCCCCGCGGATACCGCTATAGAGACGGTGATCCACCTCCTCCAGCAGCACCACGCCGTGCTCGTGGTGGAGCAGGCGGGGGTGGTCGGCGTGATCACCCGGCACGACCTGATCGCACTTCTACTCTAGAGGAGCCTCACGAGATCCTGCAGCACTGCCCGGGGCTCCCCGGCCTTGACCACGCTGGAAGCAAGAAGAACGCCATCCGTTCCGAGATCCGCGGCGATCCGGACGCACTCAGCAGACTGGATTCCGGCGCCGGTCAGGACCTTTACATCCGGGTTGACCCGGTGTGCCGCCGCCACCGAGCGTTCGATGATCCCCGGATCCGCTTTGGCGACCGAGATGCCGCTCCCGATCAGCTCCGGCGGCTCGACCGCCACGTAGGTGGGGTTCAGCGCCGCCGCAGCGCCGGTGGTGGCATCGTTGTTGGTACAGACGACGGTCTTCAGGCCCGCCTCCGAACAGGCACGGACACTCGCCTCGATCCCCGCAAGTGTCAACCGGCGCTCGGAGTGGTTGATGAGCGTCCCGACCGCGCCTGCGAGCCGGACCACCTCTGCCGTGATATGCCCGGTGTAGGCGCCGGGAGAGACGCCATCCACGTGCTGTGCATAGACCGGTATCTCATAGTGCCGGCTGATGCGGTGCAGTTCTGTCGCCACCGGCGCAACCCCGATCGTGACGCCGCTCTCCGCCGCCACATCCCGCGCAGCCCGTGCGATGAGGTCCGCCCTGCCGCCGGTTCCCTCGCGGAAGGACTTGAAGTTGACCAGAATGATTGGAGAAGCCATACATACCGTTCCTTCTCCTGCTTAAAGTATCTTGGGGCGTGAATTCTCGAGAGTCCCGGCCGTCCTGCCTTCACATATGTTCTTACAGCCCGGTACGCGTGTAATCCTGCTAAAATCCGCCCTCTTGTCACCTAGTCTTCCCTCTCTTCGTCATCAGCGTCCCTCTCTCCCCACCGTGGATCATCGTCATCATCTCCCTCATCGTCCCTTTCGTCGTCGTCATCTCTCCCATCACCGTCATCCCTCTCGTCGTCCTCGCCGTCGTCATCCCCTTCATCGTCCTCATCGTCCTCGTCGTCCCTGTTCCCGTCGGGTGGAGCGGCGACGGTCTCCGTGACGGTGGGCGTCGCGATAACCGGCGTCAAGGTGGTATCCGGGGAGGGTGCAGTGGTTATACCGGGGGTATCCGAGGGCTCGATCGTCTCTTTCACCCAATCGAGAACGTCCTTGAGGCGACCGCGGTTCTCACGATCGTCTCTGTCGGGTTTGGGCTTCTTCGTCGGCCTCTCCTTCGGGGGCTGGGGAGTGGGCGGGGCGGTCGTGGGCTCCGGCGTAGGAGCGGAGGTCGGTGGCGAAGGTGTATCGGGGACGACTGCCGGCGTCGGTGCGGGTGTGGAGTCGATGTCGGGAGCCGGTGTAGGAGTCGGAGTGAAGGCAGGGGCCGGGATCGGGATTTCCATCGTGCTGTTGCCTGTCGGGGGCACGGGGGTGATCGGGGCGGCGCTGAACACCGGGGGGATCCGATCCGAATGCGGGGTGGGTGTTGGCGACGGTCTCGGTGTGGGTGTCGCTGTTGTCTCTAGCGGCGAAGGCGTGGGTGCAGTCGTGATCGGGATCTGCATGACTGTCGCCCGCGGCAGGACCGCCTGTGGGGTCGGGGAGCCCTCCTCCTGCGGCGAGGCTGCGAGCGGTTCGGTCGTGCTGAGGCCGGAGAATGCCTTGATGCAGACGTTGCTGTCAGGATGCTGCAGGGCGATATCCAGCCAGTTCCCTCCGTCGCCGCTGACAAAACTCTCTCCCGCGTGCGAGCTCGCCCGGCTGGAGTAGCCAGGCAGGGGCACTTCCGCCGGAATGCCCGGCACCCCGCCGGGCGTCTGTACCCGGATCACGACCGAGAAGCTCTGGCCCGGGGTCAGGGGAACGAGCGGGTCCAGGTAGACCGTATGGTAACCCGGCAACTGGGCAACGCCGCTTCTGGATCGAACGTATCCCGTCTGGTTGATCGGGCCGCTGTCGGGGTCGAGATGCACGAACACCTTGTACTCCGTATGCGGTTCTCTGGTGTAGAAGCCGACAGCGGAGAGGGGGTGAGCTCCCCCGGCCGTATAGGTATTCGCGTACCAGGCGGTATCCGTCGCATTCTCGACCTGGATCGTGCCCGTCCATCCGAGCGTGTCGTACTGGTATACGGGAGCCAGGCTCCTCCCGGGCGCTGCAGAGAAGACCATGTTGCGCCTGCCGATGCCGGTGTCGTAATAGGATACAAAGGTGTAGCCGTCTTCGCCGAAGAGCGTCCCCCAGGTGTTCTTGACGATGAAGGCTCCGTCAGCGGGAGGGGTAACCTTGAAGTTGTGCCGGTCGTAGGTGTCGTCCCAACCAACGATGGTGACGGCATGATTGCTGGCGGACACCGGCTGCAGATAGCAGTAGCTGTGGGTGGAGCTCGAGTAGTAGGGGTCCAGGAAGGGTATATAGGACTGCTGCCAGAACATTGTCGTGTACGCGGCACCGTAGCGGGTCACCGCCCACTTCAGGTTGCCATTGTCCAGGGGGCCGCTGCGATCCGGCACGAACAGGGCCTCCTGGATGGAGACGTCGCCGGGCAGATGCACGGATGGCGCGATCCAGGATAGAGGGGGGCCGACCCGATTCTCTGTCGCCCCCTCTCCCCGTGCGAGATAGGCGATTGCCATGAGCTCGTTACCGCCGCCGCAGGGAGCAACATCAAAGCCATGTTCCGCCATCATGGCATCTTCTGCGAAATCTGTCTCCATTCCTGGGAGCAGGGACGATTCCAGAGCCGAACAAACGGCAAAAGCCCAGTCCGATCGGCACAGACCCTGGCTCTGGACGGGTGAAACTCGCCCTTCGCTGCGGAGGTCGAAACGGGCAGGAAGGGTTCTGCCAGCCGGCACGAAACTGCCGTTGATCTGGGAGATATCGAGGGGAGAGGGTATGGCGCCCCATCCTGCATCCCGCCACCGCAGCGGGTCGAGACTGCCTATGGACATCTTCTCGAGATAGGCGGAGAATACCAGATCCGAGGGATGCAGGAGTGCGTTGGGTGTCAAGCTGGCATTCAGCGATGCCGAATCGGACGAGCCTGTACCGGGGGCAACCAGCATGGCGAGCAGGACTGCCAGCCAGAAGATGCGAAGATCTCTCAACTCGATCCCCCCGGGGTGCAGGCCCCACATTGACAATTCCGTTATATTAACCTAACGGCATCCCGACCACAGGATGCGGCGGCGATTGGCGGGATAGATCGTCTGCAGGAGGGATCTGGAGCGGATTTGAGAGGGCGGGGCGCATCCATCCGGGATTGTCGAATTATCCTCCGTTGAGGAGAAGATATCGGTGGATACCCCCACATTCTCAAAGCACTGGCGCACCTGACCTGATACGGAGCACAAAGGACCTGATCGCTGGCGAGGTTGACCGCTCTTCCTGCCGCATGCAGGTCTGGGAGATCGCCGTGGAAGGATCTTCCATGACGATGGGACGGGGGACCTTCGAACAGAGGGGATACCCTGAAGTACGACAGATCTTGCCCTGAGCTTCGGCTCATAGATGAGAATGAAACGGTGCTCATGAAAATTTCATACCGGCCGGATATGGAGAGCTGGAATTGCTCTCCTCACACCAGATCCGACACGCCCGAATACGCTGGGGGCCGGTATCCGGCTTTCCCGGTCCCGCCCAATCGCCCCTGGGAGGGAGGTGGTGTTGAAAGGGGGAGCGCGCCCTCCACCCCTGCGGTACGATAGCCTCCACGGGGGTAGATCGAGGGCGATACTTCGCACCATGCCCTCCCCTCTGCAAGTCACAATAGCCCCGTTTCAGGGGCAGAACAGATCCCTCTCTCCGGCAGGTGCGGGAATCTGCACTCTCTACCGGACAATAATCGTCCGCACCGGGCAAAAAGAGCCGTTCGTTGCGCCGCAGTACCGCATCCCGCGAAGTTACATTGAGAATGAGGACGACCCCGCCTCTCACGGGGTAGCGTGGATCGTATCGGAACATGGACGGCGATGCTTCAGGTCCGGGTATTCGGGCGGGGGGAAGGACTGTTTCAGGTCTTTTCCCTGCGGATTGAGATGAGATCGCCCAGCGTGGTGCTGACTCTTCCTCCGCCCTTCTCCCGTGTCTCTTCCATACCGGACTCGATCAGGCGGATGCCGAGCGCCTTCTCCAGCTTCTTCCGTACCTCATCCTCGGGGATGAGATCGCCCTTCTCGATCTTCTTGATCAGGATCTCCCGCTCCTTAATCTCAAGCGCAAGGGCCTTCTGATCCCATCGCTTCGACATACGGGCCTTCCGAATACGCTCCGCATAGTCCTCGACGATATCCCCCTCCATGTAGTCGAACACGTCCCGTGCGTGCCGCCTTGGGGTTGGGCTCGCCTGGCTCGCTCCTGTCGCGGGTCGTCTCCGGGCTTCACCGCCTCGCTTCTGCTGGACCTCGGTGCCGTACTTCGCACATTGAATGCAGACCCGCAGCTCCGCACCCTCAATCTGGACGATTTTGGGGATACCGCGAATATCTGCCCCGCATAGTTCGCACTGCATAGTGTCTCGCAAACATCTTTATAGTCATCCGGGACTATATAGTTATTCGAGGATTTAAATGGCAGACGATCCTTGGGCAGGAACAGAGCCACACAACGATGAAGAGATCTGCAGATACCTGCTCGACAAAATCGCGAGTCTGGAAAGCCGGAATGTAGAGCTCCGAGAACAGATGCGGCAGTATGAAGCCGAGAAGCGCTATATCGAGACACAGAAGATCCGCTACGAACGGGAGCTGCGCAAATTAAAAAGCGAGATAGAACAACTCCGGAGTCCGCCCCTCGTCATTGGTACGATCACCGATGTCGTTGATAATAACCGTGCCATTGTGAGGAGCAGTGCCGGGCCGCGATTCCTGGTTCGGACATCCCCGTCGATCGATCCGGAAGACTTGAAGCCGGGGGTGCGGTGCACGCTGAACCAGCAGTCCCTGGCGATCGTCGAGATCCTCCCCATGAGTTACGATTCCCGTGTCTACGGCATGGAACTGGTGGAGTATCCTCAGGAGCGCTACGAGGATATCGGCGGGCTGGAGGCGCAGGTGATCGAGGTGAAAGAGGCCGTGGAGCTGCCCCTCAAGAGACCGGAGCTCTTCGAGAAGATTGGTATCGATCCTCCGAAGGGAATCCTTCTCCACGGTCCGCCGGGGACGGGCAAGACGCTGCTCGCCAAGGCGGTCGCCCATGAGACCCAGGCCTGCTTCCTGCGGGTGGTGGGATCCGAGCTCGTCCAGAAGTACATCGGCGAAGGAGCACGGCTGGTCCGCGAACTCTTCGAGCTCGCGAAGCAGAAGGCTCCATCCATCGTCTTCATCGACGAGATCGATGCGATCGGCGCTCACCGATCCGATGCATCCACCTCCGGGGACAGAGAGGTCCAGCGTACTCTGATGCAGCTGCTGGCTGGCATGGACGGGTTCGAGAGGCGCGGCGACGTGAAGATCATCGGGGCGACCAACCGCATCGATATCCTCGACCGTGCGCTGCTGCGCCCGGGGCGGTTCGACCGCATCATCGAGATACCGGTCCCGAACTACGAGGGGAGGCTCGCCATCCTGAAGATCCATACCCGCTCCATGCGGCTCTCCGACAGTGTCGACTTAAAGCAGGTGGCTAACCTCGCGGACGGCAAGAACGGGGCGGATCTGAAGGCCATCTGCACAGAAGCCGGCATGTTCGCCATCCGCGAGGAGAGAACGGAGGTCGAGCACAAGGACTTCGTAAAAGCGATCGACAAGCTGCTCGAAGGGCCGCACCGAAACCATGTCGGGCACCAGGGTTACGGCGCCATGTTTGCCTGAATACGATCCTTATTCTTTTCGTTCGGTGCGATCAGGGGTCGGGCGCCGGCTCTCCGGGAACGTCCCACACCTCGAGCAGGTGGCTGGCATCCTCGAGCTCGCCGGCATAGTCGGACGCATCGGTTCCCGCCGCCAGGGGCAGGATGTGGGTGAGCCTGCCATCTTGGATGCCGTAGAGAAGACGGCGGGGCCAGGGGACCTCCAGTCTCGCATCCCGATGGTACACCTCCTCGGCTAGCGCCTGCGTGCAGTACACGCCCGGTGTAAGCTCGAAGAGGACTTCCCGCACATATCTGCGGATGTACCAGCGAAGCTCGGAGATCAGGGAGAGGGCGCTCCCGAGCGATGCCGTCGTGACCATGACGCCGCAGCTCACCCGGCTAGGGCGATAGAAGCGTAGAATGGTGCGGCTTGTCTCGGATGCCACAAACTCCGCGTACAGATCCACCGCTTCGTTCTGGATGAGGAGTATGCGCATTGCTGCTATTCTGAAGTGTATGCCCCGCGACTATTAATAAATACAGATAGGATCGCTCTGTAGAAAAGCCATCCTGCGAATTTTTTGGTCTCTATCCCGAGGATAATCCTTCGATAATCTTGATTCTCCCCCTCCCTGCAGCCCGTTCCGGGCCGCCCCCCCCTCGATGAGGGAAGGGGACTGGTGCGATAGGCCCGTAGGGATCCCGAATACCGATACCGGAGAAACCCTCTCTCGCTCGAACGTGCGGGAGGGACGAGACCTCTCCCGCGAGAAATACACGTCAACATCTTCTCGATCGGGATTTCGGCAGAATCGATGGGATCCCCTTCGCAGCATTCATCAGGTTTATATGGGTGCCCTCCTCACTGAACGGCGATGAGAGAGAGGAGAGTACTTGTCGCCCTGGGGGGCAATGCGATCCTGAGGCATAAGGAGAGCGGCACGAAAGAGGAGCAGTTTGAGAATGTCTGGGAGACCGCAGAGCATCTTCTGGCTCTTGTACGGGGCGGATGCAGGATCGCCATCACCCACGGGAACGGGCCGCAGGTCGGGGATATCCTGTTGAAGAACGAGCTGGCCAAGCATGTTCTCCCGCCTATGCCGCTCGACGTCTGCGGTGCCGAAAGCCAGGGGATGATCGGCTACATGATCCAGAACTCCCTTGAGAACGTGCTCGCATCCGCCGGCATCCACCTGCCCACGGCCACCCTGCTCACCCAGGTACTGGTGGACAGCCGGGATCCGGCATTCCAGCATCCGAGCAAACCGATCGGGCCCTATTACACCGCGATGGAGGCGGTGAAACTTCGAAACGAGAAGGGATGGACCGTAATTCAGGACAGCGGCAGGGGCTATCGGAGGGTCGTGCCCTCCCCGGAGCCTCTGGAGATCCTGGAAGGGAAGGCGATCTCCACCCTCTTCAACGAAGGTGCCCTCGTGGTTGCATGCGGTGGCGGAGGCATTCCCGTCGTCCGGGATGCTCGCGGATGCCTCCAGGGCGTGGAGGCGGTCATCGATAAGGATCTCTCCGCCGCGCTTCTCGCAGGGCTGATCGAGGCGGACACGCTGCTCATCCTGACCGATGTCGAGAGGGTCTACCTCAACTTTGGCAGGCCCGACCAGGAGGCGCTGGTCGAGGTGACGGCGGAGGATGCTACAAGGCACCTGCAGGCGGGGCAGTTCCCGTCCGGAAGCATGGGCCCCAAGATCGAGGCTGCCGTCCGATTCGTTCGCGGCGGTGGAGAGCGAACGATCATCACCACGCCGCCGCTTGCAGCGGCGGCACTGGAGGGCACGGCGGGAACGACGATTCTCCCCTGATGGCGTTCGTTGTGCCATCTTCTTCGGGATAACGTATATCTCTCCGGCAGTCGAGAGCGCCCTGCTCAGAAAAGATACTTTTTATGGAGGCGCCATCCAACCCATACATATGGTGGGGGAGCATGCAGAGAAGGGGCAACTCCTGAATGAGACCATCCGGCAGTTCCTGACCGAGCTGGAGAAGACCCAGTGGAAGATCGTTCAGAGCAAGATCGGTCAGGAGTCCAAGGCACTGCGAGAGCAGATTCGGGATGAGAAGCAGATCCTCCAGGAGTTGCACGGACTGATCCAGCGGGAGCAGAAGCTCCTGGCACGGATTGAGGCGGTCCTGGATGCCCAGGAGAGGTGCGTCCGACGTCTGGCAGAAGGAGAGGCGGAAGAGATCGCGCCTGCATTGGAGAGCGGTTGATTGGAGAGGGGATGGACGCCGCCATGTGGAAATTATTTCTCCCCACGACGAGCCCCTCCCGAATCGTGAACGAGGGGATCGAGCAGTTCAACAGGAAGAACTACGTTGAGGCCATCAAGTGCTTCTCGCAGGCCCTCGAGATGGACGGTCGCTCCGCCATCGCTGCGATCGCTTGGGGGCGGAAGGGCAACTGCTATGTGAGCCTGAAACAGTATCCCGAGGCTGTAGAGTGCTACGACCGATCGCTCGAGATCAATCCATCCGCCTCGAACATCTGGTTCATCAAGGGATTTGTATTATACCTCCTCGGGAGAAGCAGCGAAGCGCTGCCCTGTCTGGATCGGGCGATCGAGATCAATCCCGACTACTCTGCTGCATGGGAGTCGAAGGGGGATGTCCTGGTATCGCTTCACAGGTACGACGAGGCTCTGGCCTGCTATACCCGGGCCCATGGTCTGAACCCGGAGCACGAGGAGAGGATTGCAGATGCGATCGCCCAGTGCAGGCTCCTGCTGGAAAGAGTAGAGAGCGCTCCAGAAAGCCCCGAAGACGGCGGCGATCCGGAGCGTCCGCCTGCTGTGCAGGGAACGAGTCCTGCACCGCAACAGAACCCGGCGCTCTCGACGGACAATGGCAGTGCCCTCAAAGAGATACAGCTGTACGAAGAGACCGTGCGGCGATTTCTTGCCCAGATAGAAACGACCTCCTGGAATATCGTCCGGAACCGCATTGAACAGAATTCCGCCACAATCCAGGACCAGATCCGGGACCAGAGGGAGATGATCCGCGAACTCTCCGCCATCCTGGTAAGAGAGGAGGAGCTGATCGGGAAGCTCGTCATCATCCTGGAGATCCAGTCCAACTTCATCGACAGGCTGGTCCAGGAGACGGATATGCAGGCGGAGAAGCAGGCACAGTAGAGCGCGTCTCAAGAAGCAGGTTCTTTTGATCTCCCGCTCCACGGCCGGCGACGAACGGGAGCGAATGCCTTCGCCTGCCGCTGCATTCGTGCACCAGCTCGCGGAGACCATTCTGAATCCCGATTGAGTGCGGGTTGGATCCTTCCGCTTTCCCGACCAGCGGTTGCCGCAGGGCAGGGATGAGGGGGCGTCTGGGAGTGGGATCTCCACGCCCGATCGTTGCCATATACCCCCGATACGAGGGCGTCGGTGAGTCCTTCTATGATGCACAACCTGTAAGGGGAGATCCCGCGCGGACTTCCGGGTCAGAGGTCTCTCGCAGCCTGGAATGTTGATCGTGCCTGTGTCGGTTCCTGGGAATGGCTGGCAGTCCGTCCTCCTGGCACGATAG
>JAXDAH010000107.1:0-4653 GCA_034679905.1 Methanomicrobiales archaeon
GGGGCTTATAACAGTACCCTGACGGGAGCACCATGGCAGAAGAGCGGCTCGTGTACATGGACCATGCGGCCACCACCGCGACCGATCCCGACGTCGTGCGGGCGATGAACCCCTTCCTGACATCCAACTTCGGCAACCCCTCTTCCCTCTACCGCATCGCCCGGGAGGCTCGGGAGGCGGTCGAGCTGGCGCGGCAGAAGGTGGCGGCGGCGATCGGGGCGGATCCAACCGAGATCTATTTCACCTCCGGCGGGACGGAGGCGGACAACTGGGCGATCAAGGGGGTGGCGTTCGCCAATCGCAGGAAGGGCCATCACATCGTCACCTCGGCGATCGAGCACCACGCGGTCCTTCACCCCTGCGAGTGGCTGGAGAAGCAGGGGTTCTCGGTCACCTACCTGCCGGTGGACGCAGACGGTCTGGCGAACCCGGCCGACCTGGAGAAGGCGATCACGGACGAGACCGTCCTGATCTCGATCATGGCCGCCAACAACGAGATCGGCACCATCCAGCCGATCGCCGATTTCGGCAGAATCGCCCGCGAGCGCGGGATCTACTTCCACACCGACGCGGTGCAGGCGATCGGGGCGGTGCCGATCGACGTGCGGGCGAGCAATATCGACCTCCTCTCCCTCTCTGCCCACAAGTTCTACGGTCCGAAGGGGGCCGGAGCGCTCTTCATCCGGAAAGGGGTGCGACTCGACAACCTGCTCCACGGCGGCGGACAGGAGCGAAAGCGGCGGGCGAGCACCGAGAACGTCGCCGGCATCGTGGGGCTGGGGCGGGCGATCGAGCGGGCGACGGCAGACATCTCCGGGCGGACGGCAAAGGTCCGCACCCTGCGGGATCGGCTCATCTCGGGGATCCTCTCGTCCATTCCCCACACGCGCCTGAACGGCCACCCGGAGCTCCGGCTTCCGAACAACGTCAACATCTCCTTCCGCTTCATCGAGGGGGAGTCGATGCTGCTCCTGCTGGACAACGTCGGTGTCGCCGCCTCTACGGGAAGCGCCTGCACCTCGGGGTCGCTCGAGCCCTCCCACGTGCTGATGGCGATCGGGCTTCCCCACGAGATCGCCCACGGGTCGCTGCGGCTGACGCTCGGGGAGGAGAACACCGATGCGGACGCGGACTACGTCCTGTCCGTGCTGCCGAAGATCGTATCGCGGCTGCGGGAGATGTCCCCCCTATACCACCAGTACCTGGAGGAGGAAAAAAATGTACAGCACTAAAGTGATGGACCACTTCATGAACCCCCGCAACGTAGGGGTGATGGAGAACCCCGACGGTGTCGGCGAGGTGGGGAATCCCGTCTGCGGCGACATCATGAAGATCTACATCAAGGTCGAGAACAACCGCATCGTCGATGCGACGTTCATGACGTTCGGCTGCGGGGCGGCGATCGCCAGCAGCAGCATGGCAACCGAGCTGATCAAGGGCAAGACGATCGAGGAGGCCTGGGAGGTCTCGAATGCGGCGGTCGCCGAGGCGCTCGAGGGGCTCCCGCCTATCAAGATGCACTGCTCGGTGCTGGCGGAGGAGGGGATCCACAAGGCGATCAACGACTACCGCACAAAGAAGGGTCTCGAGCCCTGGCCCGAGGAGCGGGGTGCCCACCACACTCTCCATACAGGAGAGGAGCCCTGAGGGCGGAGCGGATATGCTGAGCGGACGGGAACGGGAGCGCTACCGGCGGCAGCTCCTGATCTTCGGCGAGGAGGGGCAGGAGCGGCTGAAGGAGGCCCGGGTCTTCATCGCCGGGGCCGGCGGGCTCGGGTCGCCGATCGCGATCTACCTGGCAGCCGCCGGCATCGGGCACATCCGCCTCGTGGATAGCGATGTGGTGGACCGCAGCAACTTAAACCGCCAGATCCTGCACGGGGAGAGCGATATCGGGAGGGCGAAGGTCCAGTCGGCGCGCGAGACGCTGGAGCGGATCAACCCCGATGTGGAGATCGAGGCGGTCCGGGAGACCTTGGACGCGGAGAGCGTGCGGGATCTGGTCGGGAATGCCGATGCGATCGTGGACGCGGTGGACAACTACGCGGCCCGCTACCTTCTCAACCAGACGGCTCTGGCTCTGGGCATCCCCTTCTTCCACGGTGCCATCCGCGGCTTCGACGGCCAGGCGACCACGATTCTGCCGGGGAAGACCGCCTGCCTGGCCTGCATCGTCCCGCGCCCGCCGCCCCTGGAGACGGTGCCGGTGGTCGGCGTCGCCGCCGGGATCATCGGCACGGTGCAGGCGAACGAGGTGCTCAAGTACTTCCTGGGAACCGGCAGCCTGCTCGAGAACCGGCTGCTGCTCTGGGACGGGCGACGATCGGCGATGGAGGAGATCGCCGTCTCCTCCAATCCCCGCTGCGAGATCTGCGCCGGCCGGCCGGACGCGTGCCGCTGAAAGGCTGCACGGCTCCCACTCCTTCTAGTCCTGCTGTGCCGTACCTGCAGGAGAGGTTCTGTGTCTTATCCCCGCGACAGGGTGCCCGCGGGGATACTCTATCGCATGAGCGTGGGGGCGATAGGGGCAAGGGACATGGGCACGCAGCCAATGCATGCGATTTTGAGAATCGTAGCTACTCTATACCAACGCATGTTTGACCGGACCAGTCTCCTACCTTTTCTAGGCCTTATCGCAATAGTAGGGGAGAGGGGCTTTGAGGGGAGGGGTGCGCCCCCTCCACCGTATCCCCACCCCGCTGGTACGATACCCTTACCCTATCCTGCAGAGGTTCTTCTCTGCGATACCTGCACCGAGCCGCAATCCCCCCCATGCGATAGGCCCGGCATCGGGATTCCGTAGGGATTTCCACAGCTCCAGAGCCCGGACCTGCGTCGATCCCGATGTGCAGAGCGCCGCTCCCAACCCTGACTTTACGCGATGCCATGTTTATTCTGCAGCGAAAGAGGAAGATGCCGAACCCGCTGGAATGCAGAACCGCGCCAGGCTGCAGGCCGCGCGTTCCCGATAAATGCCCCCCGCACAGGAGACGATTCTACTCCCCTGCGGGCAGCGCATCTCCGATGCGATCCAGGTCCGGGATTACTTCTTCCACGGACTGGTAGCGCCGCGCCGGATCCTTCTCCAGACAGCGGCAGATGATCGGCTCCACAGCTTCCGAGGCAAGGACCAGGTCTCGCGGCCGTACGGGATCTCTTTCCAGGATTGCCGACGTGATCTCCAGGATCCCCTCCCCATGGAACGGCTGCCGACCCGTGACGAGTTCGTAGAAGACCACGCCCAGCTGGAAGATGTCCGTCCGTTGATCCGTCTCCCCGAAGCGGGAGGGCGCCACCTGTTCGGGAGCGGCGTAAGCGGGCGAAAAACCGACCACGGTCGGCAGACGGCAGGCGGCGTGGATCCGGCTCATACCCCAGTCCGTGATCTTCGGGGTCCCGTCGGACGTCAGGAGGATGTTCTCGGGCTTGATGTCGCGGTGGATCACGCCCCGCCGGTGGGCGTAGGCAAGCCCTTCGGCGATCCCGCGGACCAGCCGCACCGCCTCCTCGACGCCGACGGGTTTTTCGATATCCGCAAGGGACCGCTCCACGTATTCCATCTCCACGGCGGGGAAGGGCAGGATGTTCGCCCCCGAGATGCGGACGATGTTCCCGTGCTCGAGGTCCTTCCATGCCAGCATCTCCCGCATGAAGCAGGCGCCGGTCGTTTCGCTGGTATCCAGCGGGATCTTGATCGCAACGATCTGTCCGTCGCGGTTCCTCCGCGCCCGGTAGACCCGGGCCAGCCCGCCCGTCGCCACAGGCGCGATCTCCGAATAGGCGTTGCGGAGCGCCGCCGGGATATCGGTGGCAGGCTGCGGCTGCACCCCGACGAGGGTCACCGATCCTGCCGGCTCTATTCCGCTCTCCCGCGGGAGCGAACGGACCTGCCAGAGGGATGCGGCGGCGGCGACGGCAAACAGAACTCCCAGGAGAACCGCTGTATCGGCCCGGCCCGGCGGTGCAAGGACCTGATACGGCAGCACCAGAGCCAGGACGGCGGAGGCGCCCGCATGGTACCACAGGGTGCCCGCAAGACGCTGCCTGCGCAGGAACCCGATGCCGAGCCCGAAGGCGGCTACGGCCAGCGACACCCCCAGCGCCAGCACCAGGATCGACCATCCCCGGTCCTGGAGGTCCGCGGCGTACAGGGCAGCAGCGGTGAGGACGGCCAGGACCAGGAAGATGGCGGCAGAAGTCCCCCAGCGTCGCGGGTTCACGGGAAGCCGTAGCCGCCGCGAGAAGTCCAGGATCAGCACCACCGCGCCCAGGAGCCCTCCCGCCAGGGCTGCCAGGACCAGGCGGCTGAACGAGAAGCGGCTGGCCTGTCCGGGCGGATCGGCCAGCTGTGCGGAGGAGGGTGCCTCTGCGGTCCCCGCCGTGAGAGTCGGCTGGAGCGTCGGTTCCGGAGATGGGATATCCGGCAGTGGAGTCGGATGCGGGACGCCCGTCTCATCCGGGGCCGTGATACTGTCGTGCGGCGTCTCCCTCCAGGGCGCCCCCGGCGTGCCGGCCGAGCCGTCAGAGTTGTTCTGCATCCCCCGGTTCGGCGTCTCGGAAGGGCCTGCGGGGCGGCGATTGGCACGGGCGTGTTCATGAGCATCATCACCCGCTCCGGCCCGCTGAAGACGAGGGAGTGGTCGCTCTCCAACC
>JAXDAH010000108.1:0-2608 GCA_034679905.1 Methanomicrobiales archaeon
CCGCTCTACCCCTACGAGAGCTGCAACCTCGGGAGCATCAACCTCGCAAAGTGTATCCGTAAGGGGGAGCTGGACGATGAGCTGTTACGGTGTGGAGCACGGAACGGCGTCGAGTTCCTGGATGCGGTGATCGATGTCAACCGATTTCCCCTCCCGCAGATTCAGGAGCGGACGCTGTCCACACGCAAGATCGGGCTCGGGATCATGGGGCTCTCGGATATGTTCATTCATCTCGGGATCCCCTATGGTTCGAATGAGGCTCTTGCCACCGCCGATCGCCTCATGATCCTGATCCAGCAGGAAGCACGGGATACATCGCGTGAACTCGGGGAGCGGTCAGGCTCTTTCCCCGCGATTGATAAGAGCGTCTTCTGCGGTCCCATGCGGAATGCAACCGTAACCACCATCGCACCGACTGGCTCCCTTCACATCCTCGCCGGGACGAGCGAAGGGATCGAACCCCCCTTCTCGCTCGCCTACCATCGGATGATCGACGGCTCACCCGTCGAAGTGGTCAACCCGCTTCTGGAGGCATACGCAGCGTCGTACCGCGGGAGCATCGATATCCTCGCCCACGTGCGGAGGACGGGGAGCATCCAGGATCTGCCGCTCTCCGATCGTATCCTGGACCTCTATCAGACAGCACTTGAGATCCCTGCGGAGTGGCATGTGCGGATGCAGGCGGTCCTGCAGAAACACGTTGACAATGCCGTCTCAAAGACGGTCAATCTCCCCGATAATGCATCCGTTGACGATGTCTCGAGGGTATTTGAGCTGGCGCGATCCCTCTGCTGCAAAGGCATCACTATCTACCGCAACAGGAGCAAAGAGAATCAGGTTCTCACCAGCGGATGCGACGTATGCAGACTGGAATGAACGGCATGCTAAGAAATATATAAAGAGAAACGCAAGGTACAATGCAATGAATGGTGGGATTTGCCCAACATGCGGACTACCACGAGAACTGTGCATCTGTGAGGAGGTAGCAAAGGAGCAGCAGCGGATCCAGGTGAAAATGAACCGTCGACGGTACGGCAAAGAGGTGACCATCATCGAGGGTCTTGATCCGGACGACATCGACCTAGAGGATCTGACAAAATACATGAAGAGTAAACTTGCATGCGGTGGAACCATCAAAGGAGGGACCATCGAGCTGCAGGGAAATCACCTCGATCGGGTGAAACAACTCCTGGCCCAGAAGGGATATAAGCTCGATAACATCAGTTGATTTTTGCTGGCAGTACAATGCTGTAAGTAGTCTAATCACATTCTCTCTGTTTTCATCTAATACCATACCGTGACCTGCATTGGGTGCCAGTTGAGCTGATTGCATCATACCAGCATCACCCGACACGCTCGCAAGGGGGGAGTGGCTAGCCAGCAGCACACCACCCGTAGCATACTGTCTCATCGGAAGTCGCGATGTCGGCAAGGCACCTAGCGGTCGTGCAGGATTCAGAGGGGTAGCCCAGCGGACTATTCGGAGACCATCAGTACTACAGTAAAAAACGCCTGATCAACCCGGTGGTTAGTAATAGCGCTTCCGAAAGATCCCGGATAACGCTAAGAATATTCCCATCAGCAGCGCGAGTCACGTAACGGTAAGAGATATTCAGTAGATATCCATAGAGAGAAGAACGAGGCAAAAAGACATGGCAATCGAACCCGACGCGACCCGGAGAGGGGCAACCCAGTCCCTGGAAGGGATATCCTGAGAACAATTCTGCTTGATGCGTCTCATTTGTCATAATACGAAAGATTGAGAAGAATTCTATTCAGGGCTCTTGACGTTCGATGAGTGCCGCCTCTGATACCGCACCCTCTTAACACC
Source organism: Methanomicrobiales archaeon (assembly GCA_034679905.1). Lineage (GTDB taxonomy): Archaea > Halobacteriota > Methanomicrobia > Methanomicrobiales > JACTUA01 > JASEFH01. The sequence continues at coordinate 1,832 of JAXDAH010000108.1, forward strand.
AACCTATCCCGGACAGGTTGTTAAAGAATAATTATCCATACCCTAGAAGGGATGCGACATCCGTCGCTATGGGTGCCGTTTCCCCACCAGTTCACGTTTGAGATATTCCAGGATCTTTGCCATCTGAATTATCTCCTTATTAGATTTTTCTACCGAGTTCATGCTGATTATTTAGGCTCTTAATCTATTTAAAGAAATTTTGCATTATAAATCGTGAAAAAAATGGTTACACGAAGCCAACCATTGAGGAAAGTACCCGATGCTAGCTTCGGTCAGATGGTATCTCGAGTACTGCAGCTTCCGAAACGATTGAGACGGTTCTAATAATCACCCACGTCGTCATGGTTGGGGATTTGACATGCCCTGATGCAGACGACGAACAAGCCCCGGAGCTCATACATACGCTGACCGAACCGCTCGTTGTAGGTACTAGGGATTAGTACAAGCACAACGAAGAGGAGTTCCCCCGTGCCAGCCGTGTCTCATGCGGCGCTGTAACCAGGTCCAAAGCTCCCTTATACAGGGGATTGATCCAGGGCTCCGGCGGGATGAAGCCGGGCAGTTCTTCGAGGCCGGCCAAACCTCCCAGAAGCGCGATCCCGATAACCGCGAGGATCGCCGCGATGATCACGATCACGACGGTGAAGAGCACCACGGCGATCACGACCGCGATCACGGCCCGTATCGTTTCCATCTCGTGGAGCTCGCGCACGCCGAGGAAGAGCAGCCCGATCGACCAGAGCAGGAAGACGATGCCGATGATCGGGATCCAGCCCA
>JAXDAH010000109.1:0-32184 GCA_034679905.1 Methanomicrobiales archaeon
ATCCGGCAGGGGGACGATCTGGCCGCCCTGATCTGCGATCGCGTCGCCTTCGAGGACGGGGACATCCTCAGCCTGGCGTCGACCATCTACTCCAAGGCGAAGGGCTATACCCGCGACCTGCAGACGATCGTGCCCGGGGAGGGGGCGCAACGGATCGCGGTGCGGGACCATGAAGACCCGCGGTTCGTCCAGGCGGTGCTCGACGAGGCAACCGACGTGCTCCTGGACGCGCCGTTCATCCTCTCGGCGATGCCCTATGGCCATATCGGGGTACGGTCCGGTGTGGACCGCAGCAACATCGAAGACGGATTCGTCATCCTGCTGCCTCCCGATCCGATGGGGTCTGCCGCGGAGCTGCGAAAAGAGATCCTTAAACGCTCGGGTAAGAGCGTCGGGGTGATCATCACCGACACCGTCGGGCGGGCGTTCCGGCGGGGCCAGACGGGCAACGCGATCGGCTGGAGCGGGATGTCGGCGATCCGGGACTTCCGGGGAGACACCGACCTCTACGGCCACTCACTCCAGATCACCGAGGAGGCGGTGGTGGACGAGATCGCCGGGTTCGCCAACTTCATCATGGGAGAGAGCAATCAGGGCATCCCGGCCGTCGTCTTCCGGGGCTGCGGGACCTGGCAGGGGCACGACACCCTCTACTTCACGCCCGACGAGGACATCCTGCGGTGCGCCTTGAAAAGCATGGGATCCCCCGTCCGCGACTAGGTGCGGGATCTCCCGCAGCCGGGATTTTTCTGATTCGCTCTGGACCCCCTCGGGAGCCACATGAACGCTGTCGCCGGGGCCCTCGCGGATACCCCCCCGAATGCTCTGCAATCGGCGGGCACGATCCCGATCGAGAGCTGCGCTCTGAACAAGCTGTGACGAAAGACTCGCACGCACCACAGCGCCATGGAGAGCCGTAATGCGGTTCCTCCGTCTGTCCTCAAATACGCCTCATGGCGAACCGTATCGCTGCAGAGCCCTTCGGACGCATATCCGCGACTCCCTGTTTACATTCGCCAGAAGCGGATTTGGGCGGCTCTGCTCTCAGGTGCGGCGGCACCATGCTCTTCTCGAGCCATCGTGACGCGGTCCGCTCGGGCTGCGACAACCCCCGCCCGTTCCCGTCGCCGTCCCGGGTGCGGCCGGAGGCGTCGGCGGTGTATGGTGAAGTGCAACGCGGCGGCTCGCTGCGAAGCTGCTGGCATGAACCGCCTACAAAGTCCTGTTCGACGTCAACACGCCGTACGATTGGAAAAAGGAGGAGGGGTGTTTAGAACTCGCCCATGCCGCCGGGCATACCGCCGGGCATACCGCCTCCGGGGGGCATACCGGCCGGTTCGGGAGCTCTTGAGGAGGCGATGATGTCGTCGATCCGCAGGATCATGACCGCCGCCTCGCTGGCGCGCGCGAGCGCCTGGGTCTTGACCCGCAGGGGCTCGACGACACCGCCCTTGGCCATATCCATCGGCTTTGCGTCGAAGACGTTGATGCCGGCCGTATTCTCCCCCTTCTGGTGGGCGGCGCGGAGCGCGGCGACCATGTCGATCGCACTGAGCCCCGCGTTCTCCGCCAGCGTGCGGGGGACGACCTCCACCGCATCGCTAAAGGCGCGGATCGCCAGCTGCGCCCGTCCGCCGACGGTGGTGGCGTACTCGCGAAGGCGGAGCGCCAGCTCCACCTCGGACGCTCCTCCCCCGGCGACGATCTTTCCATCCTCGATGACAATCCCCACGACACGGATCGCGTCGTGGATGGCCCGCTCCATCTCGTCGACGACATGTTCGGTGCCGCCACGGACGATAAGGGATACGGCCTTCGGGTTCTTGCACTTCTCGACGAAGATCATCTCCTCGCCGCTCAGCTCCCGCTCCTCGACGAGCCCCGCGTACCCGAGGTCGTCTTCGCCGATCGCGTCGACGCTGTTCACGATGGCGGCGTCCGTCGCCCGGGCGAGCTTCTCCATGTCGCTCTTCTTGACCCGTCGCACGGCAAGAACACCAGCCTTGGCGAGGAGGTGCTGTGCCATGTCGTCGATGCCCTTCTGGCAGAAGACGGCATCGGCACCGCTCTGGACGACCCTGTCCACCATGGCGCGGATCATCCGCTCCTCCTCGTCCAGGAACGCCTGGATCTGCTGGGGATTGGAGATCTTGATCTCGGCGTTCGTGTCCGTCTTCTGGTACTCGATCGCCGCGTTGAGGAGGAGGATCTTCGCATCCTCCAGCCGCTCGGGCATCTGGGGGTGAGCCCGCTCCTTGTCGATCACCATGCCCTCGACGAGGCAGGTGTCCTCGACAGCGCCCCCGACCCTCTTGTCCACCTTCACGTTCTCGGTATCGACGGTGCCGTCCTGATCCGTGACGGCCATGACCGCCTTCACCACCAGGCCGACGAGATGGTCGCTAGACGCCTCGGCGCTCTTGCCAGTCAGGGCAGTACGGGCGATCTTCTCGAGGGTCGTGCGATCGGTGGGCTGGATGGGGATCGCGATGGCGTTCAGGATCTCCTCCGCCTTCTCGGCGGCCAGACGGTAGCCTTCGGCGATCACAGTCGGGTGGACGTCCATGTCGAGCAGGACTTCGGCCCCCTTGAGGAGCTCGCCCGCGAGCACGACCGCGGTCGTGGTACCGTCCCCGGCCACTTCGTCCTGGGTCTTGGCGATCTCGACCATCAGCTTCGCTGCCGGGTGCTCGATGTCCATCTCTTTGAGGATAGTGGCGCCGTCGTTGGTGATCGTGATGTCCCCGATAGCATCGATGAGCATCTTGTCCATCCCCCGGGGTCCGAGCGTTGTCCGCACGGTGTTCGCGATGGTACGGGCCGCTGTAATGTTCATCCCCTGGGCGTCCCGCCCCCGCGTGCGGGTGCTGCCCTCCTTGAGGATGAGGATTGGTTGTCCGGCTAACTGTTGTGACATGGAAGATCAACCTCTGCAGGAGAAAACTAGGTTTGTTGTTCTATATAAGCATAAGGAATTTTTAGTCGCAGTGCGTCTGCAGTCGATAGCCCCGTCTCGAAGACGGATGCATGGAGGTTGCCGGGGGCGCGTAGATACGCCTTATCGACGATTCTGTTGCGTCCGCGGGAGCCGGGGGGTTTACAACAACGATTGTTCCAATGCGGGATCATGGGGAGGAGAGAATGTTAATACGACGATCCTCAAAGATCTAAAGGACTGAGAGCATGCCTGAAAACAGGAGCGAATACGAAAAGCAAAGAGACACAATCCAGAGAGATTTCGCACAGAGATCAGCCATCTATGACGACTACATCGTGAAGGTGGTTCCATACCACAGGGAAATGCTCGAGGCTTTCGTTGACGGCATTCCATTCTCCACCGACAAGCCCCTCAAAATCGTCGAGCTTGGATGCGGGACCGGATTGGCAACAGAAAGTATCAGCAAAAAGTACCCCGATGCCCGCATAAAATGCATCGATATGTCTTCTCATATGCTGGATCTGGCGAAAAAGAGATTTGATGGATCTCCAGATATCGAATTCATGCTGGCAGATTATACAGAGTATGATCTCGATGAGCCCTGTGATGCCGTCATAAGTTTTTTATCGCTCATGTATCTCGCGGACGATGAGGTGCGAGTGTCTGTCTTAAAGAAGGCGTACGATATGCTCGCTTCTGGAGGCGTCTTTGTCAGCGGGGAGGTCAATATATCCAGGAATAAACACTATCAGGACATCTGCATGGAGAAATGGATGCAGCACATGCGGAAATCTTACTCGGATGACTTCATTGAGAGCGAGGTTTTAGATAAAGCGAAGAGGCACGGAAGTCCGTCGGCATTGACAGACGAGCTGCAATACCTCGAAGACCTCGGCTTCAGACAGATAGATCTCATCTGGAAATACTACGGTTTTTCAGTCTATGCCGCGATAAAATGATGGCGAAAGGCTGGGGTGCCAAGTTTTACACCTCCCTTCAGGAATAAAGTGCACTGCGAACTGGCAGTTCCAGAGAATATGAACGGATCCCGTCTACGCAGCAGAACCTGCAGCTTTGCTGTTTCGCTCTGCGGCATCGGCCGATCGACTCCCTCGATCCTGCAGACGATCCCGGGAGTCGAAGTAGATATACACCGAGAAGAGGCATGCACGCCTCGGTCTTCGCACGGATCATACCGACAGATCTTCCTGGCCCTCAAGATGCCGCAAACGGCAACGAGCGGGCAAAAATGCGTCGTGTTGGGATCATTCCCGATCGCTGGCCGGTAGGCTTCATCGTCGGTCTGCTCGTCGCCGGCGCGGGCCGCTCCACGGACTGGGATGGTGCGGTATTGAGCGCCTCGGCGGCATCTTTCCCGCCGGACGGCTTCCAGGATTCAGGTCGCCGGACGCTCGTCTAGCAGCGCTCCGGAATAGTGATGCGCCCGGCATCCCGGCAGAACTGCACCCACACCTCGGGCGAGAGGACTGAACCACGAAGGGGAAGCGCCCGGCGCCGACGGCACAGGCAGCGGGGAAAAAGAGGTAGCCCCGTTCTCCTCCGGGGGTGACAGACGTCTTATCGCAGGACCGCGCCCCGGTCCGCCTGTTCCACGCGATCCGCGTACCGTTCGAGAAGAGCAGGGATCTCCCGGGGCGGCCGGACATACCGCTTCTTCCGCTGCTCCAGCTCGGCGGGCGGGACCAGCAGGTTAATCGCCTTGGCGTCCAGGTCGATCTCGATCGGATCGCCGTTCTCCACGAGCCCGATCGGCCCTCCCGCCGCCGCCTCGGGGCTGACGTGCCCGATGCAGGGTCCGCGGGTGCCGCCCGAGAACCGCCCGTCGGTGACCAGCGCGACCCGGGTGTACCCCAGCCCCATGATGGCGGAGGTGGGGGAGAGCATTTCGGCCATTCCCGGGCCTCCCCGGGGACCCTCATACCGGATCACGATCACCTCGCCCTCCTGCACCTCCCGGGCCAGGATCGCCTGCATCGCCGCGGATTCGCCGTCGAACACGCGGGCGGGACCGCTATGGCGCCACATGGAGGGATCGACGGCAATGCACTTGACCACCGCGCCGCGGGGCGCCAGCGTGCCGCGGAGGATCTTGAGGCCGCCGGCGGCGTGGACGGGATCGTCCAGGGGACGGATGACGGTCTCGTTCTTCACCCGGGCCCGGGCGGCGATATCGGTGATCCGATCGCCGGAGACGGTCGGGGCCGGATACAGCGTCGGCAGGAGGCGGTGGAGCACCGCCGGAATACCGCCGGCGCGGTGCAGTTCGAGCATCGAGAACGGGCCCGCGGGCTGCATGTTGCTGATGTGGGGCGTGGCGTCGGCGATCGCGTCGAACGTCTCCAGATCGAGGGGCGCTCCCGCCGACTCGGCGAGCGCCATCAGGTGGAGCACGGTATTGGACGAACCTCCGAGAGCCATGTCCACGCGGATGGCGTTCTCGAGGCTCTCGCGGGTGACGATATCGCGCGGGCGGACACCCTCGCGCACGAGCGCCATAACGCGTTCGCCCGTCTCCTTGGCGATCCGCAGTTTATCCGCATCGACGGCGGGGATGGCGGCACAGCCGGGGAGCGACATGCCCAGCGCCTCGGTCATGCACGCCATGGTGTTCGCCGTGTAGAGCCCCTGGCAGGAGCCGCAGCCGGGCATCGCGCTGCACTCCAGGTCGTGGAGGAACTCGTCGTCGATGGCGCCCGCCGCAGCTTTGCCCACCGCCTCGAAGACGTCGATGAGCGAGAGATCCCGCCCGCCCAGGGCGCCCGGGAGCATGGGCCCGCCGGTGAGCAGGATGGCGGGGATATTCACCCGGGCCGCCGCCATCAGCATGCCGGGCACGATCTTGTCGCAGGTGCCCACGCAGACCAGCCCGTCGAAGCGGTGCGACTGCACCATCAGTTCGATGGAATCCGCGATGTTCTCGCGGGAAGGGAGGGAGTAGCGCATCCCCTCGTGCCCCATGGCGATCCCGTCGCAGATCCCGATCACCCCGAACTCGAAGGGCACCCCGCCGCCGGCCGAGACGCCTTCCCGCACCTTCCGGACCAGCGCCCGCAGGTGCACGTGGCCGGGGACGATGTCGTTCCAGGCGTTCGCGATCCCGATGAAGGGGCGGTCCATATCCCGGTCCGTGACGCCGAGGGCGCGGAGCAGCGCCCGGTGGGGAGCACGGGGGTAGCCCCTTTTTATCTCGTCGCTGCGCATCGTTGTCATCGGCTTGAGTTCGGCGGGAAGAGTAAATAAGGGCGATGGTTTCATGCGGGCTGGGGGTGCGCTACCCATGATCGTGCAGAAAAGTCCGTGACAGCGCGAACGGCAACTCACAGACAGGGGTGCCAGGAACACGGGATCGTACAATGTCTCGTATCGTACTTGCCAGTCTGCGGGATGTATTCCTCCTCGAGGTGTTCCTGCTGCGGGTGCCCGGTACGAGAATGGTGTTGCGAATGCAGGGCGAGGCGTCTCTCGATAGGGGCGAGAGTTGCATTCGACCGGGTCCTCGGAGGCAGAGGACTGTGCAAACTTCGGAAAGGAGTGAGGGATCTGCCGGCGACAACGGTCCGGATGTCCCTCGCTCGATTGCCTGTCGGAAGGAGGTGACGGCCCGTCTTCCCCCACCCCCGCCCATCGCTTCCAGGTGCAAGGGAATGTGTTTCCTGGAGCCAGAGAGGCTGGGATCGGGAGGGATACAGGAGGAAGGATATATGTCGTTGCACCAGTAATCGGAGTCTCTCCTGCTTCTGGTTCCCATCACACTTATCATGTATCGTAGCCCTTGTGTTGCGATGACAAAGGTTATCATCACACGGGAAGGGTGCACCAGCTGCGGTACCTGCTGGGATATGTGCCCGGAGTTTTTCGAAGAGAACCCCGACGACTCGCTCAGTCAGGTGCGGGAAGAATATCGGATCGGGGGAAATCCCGCAGAAGGCAACGTACCCCCTGACATGGAGGAATGCGTGCGGGAGGCCGCCGATGCCTGTCCGGTCGAGGTCATCCTGGTCGAGGATTAGCACCGCCGCATCGGTGTCCTGTTCCGGAACTACAGTCTACGGGACGGGGTGCCGTCTTCTTGTTCTATTGAAGAGGTCCTGATCCTCCTGCCCATGTTCAGATACGCAATAGGATTCGTGGACCGCGTGGCAGAGATAGGGATGGCTGCAGGACTCCAGGAATCCGAACGCGTATGGCAGATTCTCTGGAGCAGGAGACGTTCCCACGTCAAAGAGATATCGCCCGTTTAGCCCGGGAGACGCTCCTCCCACCGATACAGACCTAGGGCCGATCTCCTGTGGAACGATACCGGCCGCAGGAAGATACCCTCACCGATAGGCGATGCGGATCGGTATTGCGGCTCCTACTCCGGTTCAGGGACGCTCCGCGCCCCCGAAAGTGGCATCGATCCAGCGGACGATCTCGTCGCGCACGCGCCGATACCCGGCGAGGATCGCCTCCTCGGTCCCGGTCAGCTGTTCGGGGTCTGCAAACGCCTGGTGGACGACCTCCTTTGCCCCCGGGCAGAAGGGGCAGGCCGCGGTGGCCTCGTCGCAGATCGTGACGGCGGTGTCGATCTCCGCATCGAAGAACTCCTCGAGCGACTTCGAGTGCTGTCCGGAGATGTCGATGCCGATCTCCTGCATCACGCGTATCGCGCGGGGGCTCAATGGCGTCGGCTGCGTCCCGGCGCTATAGGCCTCGTAGCGGTCGCCGTAGCGGGCCCGCAGGTAGCCTTCCGCCATCTGGGAGCGGGCGGCGTTGTGCGTGCAGATGAAGAGCACGCTCTTCTTGCCACCTTCGGCGTTACCCGTTCCGCCGCCCGCACTGGATGTACCGTTGCTCATGCTCTCTCTCCCGGGATCTCGATTGTCTCTCTATCCATCGGCGGACTTGATATCTCTTCCGTGCAGGCTGAGCATGCACCCCGCTGCGCAGACCCCCGACTCTGCAAAGAGGGCGCATGGTTCGCATGGGCGGCACGCCCTCCTGAGGATCCGTTACCGCACCCCCATCACGTGCACCGGTGCCTGGTGGACGACCGCCTCTGTCACCCCGCCGAGCAGCATCTCGCGGACCCCTGCCCGCCCCTTTGCACCCATCACGATCAGGGTCGGATCAAGGGGGCGGGCGAGATACAGAGTTCGTTGATTGCGTCCCCGGTCCGGAGCACTGTGGTCACCGTCCCGAATCCTGCACGCTCGAACTGACCTTTGAGCGCTCCCAGTCGTTCCGCGTCCCGGCGGTTGAACTCCGCCAGCTGCTCCTCCGTCACGCCGCCGAGCCGCCGGGTGTCCTGGATGTGGGCGACGATCAGCTCATCCGGGCGGGCCGCCGCCATCCCGGCGACGCAGGGGACGCAGAGCAGGGCGTCCTCCGAGAAGTCCGTCGCATACAGGATGCGCTTGAAGAGACGGTCAGCCGAGAGCCGGCAGGCTGGCACTCCCCGGGACTCGAGGATCTGGAGGCGCACGATGAGCAGGTTTTTTGAACGGAGTGCAGCACCTCTTCAACGACACTGCCGAGGAGGAGTCCGGAGAGCCAGGTGCCCCCCCGCGGGATCCCATGACGACCAGCGATACGTCCGGATCTTTCGACCGCTCCAGGATCTCGTAGGCGGGGAAGCCGTCCACCGCCTCGGTCGTGACCGCCTGCACCCCGCAGGCGAGGAGCAGCTCCCGCCACTCCGCCATCTTCGCTTCATCATACCGGAGGATGGCAGGGTCCGCGAGGGTGCCCCGGACGCTCAGCACGTGCAGGAGGGCGACCTTCTCGATCCCCGCCCGCGCCAGGTCCTCCACGACGGAGAGGACTACATCAGCGCTCTCCGCCATCTCCAGGCAGACGAGCACGGTCCCCTTCATGCGGCATCCCCGAAAAGGTTCTGGGTCCGCAGGCAGATCTTCACCAGCATCAGCATCACCGGCACCTCGATGAGGATGCCCATAACCGTCGCCAGCGTCAGCCCGTCGTTGCCGCGGGCCAGGTAGCTCCACATCAGCACCATCGCGGTGCAGGGGGCGATGCCGAGGAGGATGCAGCCGGCCACGTAGCTCCGCCAGAGCTCCACTTCGACACCGTTCGCCAGGATCTCTGTACCAGGGATGAAGCCGACGAAGAGGTAACCCAGGAAGAAGGAGGCGATGACGTACATCGTGAAGGGCTTGATCGCCCAGTTCACGAAGAGCGTGAGCCCTACCGGTTTCGGGGTCTTCGCCGCCCGGATCACCTCGGCAAAGTCGATCTTCACCATGATGGGATACATCATGAAGAAGAGGGCGATCGCGATCGGGATCGATACCTGGTAGATCGAAAGGGCGTCGAGCGCAGCAGTCACCCCAGGGACCAGCCTCCCGAGGAGGATGCCGCCGACGATGCAGAGGCCCACCCAGAGGGTGAGGTACTTCTCAAAAAAGGAAAGTTTTCGTTCTTTCACCATACCAGGTCGCTTATCCTCCTGTCGCTTCTATCGATGTCCGGCGCCTCACAGGTACTCTTCTGGTTGCCCTCGATTTCATGACGCATTGCCTCCATATGCCTCTCATCCCACAAAAGAGCCGTAGATAAACCCGGCGAGCGTGCAGAAGACGATGATCAGAATCACATATGTGACGGTCTGCATGGTGCCCATGTACTTCCGTACGACGAGGATGCTCGGGAGCGAGATGACCGGATCGGCAAGGACGTACGCCAGCAGCGGCCCTTTAGACATGCCCAGGTCCAGGAACATCTTCGCCATGGGAACCTCTACAAGCGTGGGGAAGTACATGAACGTCCCGAAAAAGACGGCAATGAGGTTCGCTGCCAGGGTGTTGGCCCCAAGATACGTCCCCAGTATATTTTCTGGCAGGATGGCGCTGAGCACCCCGGCAGCCAAGATCCCGATAAACAGCAGGGGGAAGATGGTCCGCATAAAGGACCAGGTCTCTTCCAGCCAGGCCATCTGCTCGTCTCTCGAGAACCATCGAAGCACCTCGACCGCGACGATGACAATCAGGAAAGGCAGAATGATGAAGCGGATTGGGACTCCTGCCAGGGTGTTAAACAGGAAGATGTTCCAGGTGCCGACGAAAAGGATCGCCACGAGGGTCAGAATGAAGAGAACGACCTTCCTCTGCCCCCCTTCCGTCACCTCCGTGCCAGGAGCGCATGCACACCCGACCGGAGTGGTCGTCGCCGCGACAGGTGTTTCCTCCCTGAAGAGCGTCGAGACAGTGAGACCGATGACGACCGCAAAGACGATGGAGAGCACGATGCGGGCGAGCGCGAAATCGGCCCCGATCACGCTCCAGGTGAGGGAGACGGCGAGGATATTGGTGCCAGGTGCCGTGTACAGGAAGGCGATGGCCGGCCCGAGCCCCGAACCCTTCTTGCGGATCCCCGCGAAGAGAGGGAGGATCGTGCAGGAACAGACGGCGAGGAGCAGTCCACCTGCGACGGCGATCGGGTATGCCTTGTAGATCGGGCTCTTCTCCCCGAGGTATCGGGTGATTGCCTCCTTGTGCAGCAGCGCGTTCATCGCGCCGGCAATGAAGAACGCGGGGATGAGGCATGTCGCCACATGCGCTGTGATATATTCGATGAGCGCGGCGACGCCTCCCGCCAGCCCGGTTATAGCAATACTCTCAACCATGCAGGTACTGTTCGCTGTTTAAGGGATCCACGGGCATCCCTGCCAATCCAATCGGGGTACAGACTCCCTGTCGCGAATCGCATCGCGTCCCGGCTATCAACCCGGGGAGCCTCCGCTGTCCAAGACAGCCTGAACCACGATCCCAATCTCCCCGTATTGCACGTCCGCCATGCCGTTTTTTACGACGCCGCACCCGGTCGCCACGACGTGGCGGCGGCTGGGATGCAAAATACCGGCGGCGTCGAGTTTCTTCGCCGCGCAACGATCCCCGCAGCCGTCGATCACCACGATCTCCTCCGCTCCCTCGGCACACGCCGGGAGCTCCGCCGGGGATTCCTGTGCCCTCGCCCACTCGAAGAGCCCCGGGCGGGACCGCATCAGCGATAACGCGACCTGAGTCGTGAGCCTGCCGGTGTTCGAGAGCCCCGAACAGGTGACGAGCAGTTTCAAGATACGCTACTCCTTCAGCAAGACCTTCAGTTCCTCGACGCTCGGCACACGGCCCACCACTTTCTCCTTGCCATCGATGAAGACGGCGGGGGTGAGCATCACCCCGCGGTTCATGATCTCGGTGATATCGTCCACCTTCCTGATCTCGGCCGGAATTTTCAGGTCTTTCACCGCTTCTTCCACGTTCCTGATCGTCCGCTTGCACTTGGGGCACCCGGTGCCCAGGACTTCTATAGAAACCATTACTCGCCACCTTTCGTGTTCTGCGTTCGATTCTGCCGGACATATTTTCGATATTCCGTGTAGACCGCTGAAGCGTAGCTCTTCTCCAGACTGCGGGGCACGTGGTTGTAGATCTTCACCCGCTGCAGCAGTTCCAGAGCGATCTTCTCCTCGCTCGAGAGGTCACGGGCGGCAACCTCGGCGAGGATGGGCTCCAGCCAGGCGATCCCGACGGTCTTCCCCTCCACCTGCACGGGCTTCACCCGCCGGAGGGCAGCACAGCAGGGGTTCTCCTCCATGTCAGCACCGTCCCCCAACGGGCCTGGTCCATCCCACGACAAGCCCAACAAGCCGTGCTCCGATGGTGCAGTCAGCCATCTAGCTGCCCTCCGGTGTACTCCCGTCTGGTTCGATGCCTACAGCCCTCAATCTTGCTACATGGCTGGACCTGTTGCATGCTTCTTTTCCGCAGTGTTCGAGCGATCCCTGAAGTTTCAAATTATATTGAAATCATGTGCGCACGATGGATTATATACCTTCGCATTTCATAATAACTTGAAATAGCGATGGTTGTGCAGAAGAAGGCGTGCTGGGCCGGCCTGCCCGCGCCCATCAAAGAGAGTCTCCAGGAAGTCGGCGGCATCGAAGGATTGAGAGAGAGTATACCGGATCGGGCGGCACTCGCAGAAACGGGAAAAAAGTTCGCAGCACTCGCCGATCCCCTCCGCCTGACCATTCTCCATGCACTCCTCTCGCAGCCCCTCTGCGTCTGCGTGATCAGGGAGATCCTGCAGATCGCCGACTCCAAGCTATCCTACCATCTCAATGTGCTCCGGCAGGCGGGGTTCGTTGAGAGCGAACAGCAGGGGAACTGGATCATCTACAGGATCACGGATGCGGGGCGGGCCTGGCTCCTGAACCATCCCTGAACAGACTCACTGAATTTTTTTGAGATGCCCGCCAGTATTTTTACGCTTACGCACCACGAACGACATTTTCTGATAATTCTGAATAATCAAAATATTTATCATAGACCGCATCGCAGAGTACAGGTATACAGATATGATAAAGAGAGCTGAATCCTGCTGTCCCCTGCCGGGGCCCCAGGGCCGCTGCACGCTCGAGGCGATCGTGAGCGTGGACGACCGCGGCCAGATGGTGCTCCCGAAGGAGCTGCGGTCGCGGGCGGGGATTGCTGCCGGAAGTAAACTGGCAGCCGTCAGCGTGGAAAAGAACGGAGAGGTCTGCTGCATCATGCTGCTCAAGGTCGAACAGCTGACCGAGTCGGTGAAGACTGTTGTAGGGCCCATGGTGAAAGAGGTCCTGTCAGACGAGGTGAACAGATGACTGACGAACGGATCAAAGAGAAGGTGCGGGAGGGCTACGCCAGCGTAGCCCGGGGACAGCAGTCCTGCTGCGGTCCCAGCACATGCGGCTGTGGATCTTCGAACCGCGCAGATGCGCTCAGCCGCCAGATCGGCTATGCGGAGGAAGATATCCAGGGCGTTCCGAAGGGAGCAAACCTGGGTCTCGGTTGTGGAAATCCGGTCGCCCTCGCTTCCCTCAAACCGGGAGAGACGGTGCTGGACCTAGGATCCGGCCCGGGATTCGATGCCTTCCTGGCGGCCCGACGGGTGGGCCCCGCAGGTCGGGTGATCGGGGTCGACATGACGCCCGAGATGCTTTTAAAAGCGCGCGAGAATGGCCGGAAGGGCGGCTACACCAACGTGGAGTTCCGACTCGGCGAGATCGAGCACCTCCCCGTCGCGGACAACTCCGTGGACGTGATCATCTCCAACTGCGTCATCAACCTGGTGCCCGACAAGGCGCAGGTCTTCCGGGAGGCGTTCCGGGTGCTCAAACCGGGCGGACGGCTGATGATCTCCGATACCGTCCTGGTCCACCCGCTCCCGGAGCCGATCCTGCGATCGGCAGCCGCGTACGTGGGCTGCGTGTCGGGGGCGATCGAAAAGGAGAAGTACGTCGGGCTGGTGAAGGCGGCAGGGTTCCGGGACGTTGACATACATAAGGAGACATCATTTTCAATCGACTGCATGCGAAACGATCCGACAGCTCAGGCGATTCTCGAGGATGCGCAGGTCCCGGAAGAGATGGTCGGCAGGATCGGCGAGTCTATCGCCAGTATCCAGCTCAGTGGAAAGAAGCCCGAATAATTCTCTTTTATTGTGAATCCGGCAGCTCCGGGTTATCCCGAGATCGCCGGGAGATCGGCCTAGCCCGCAGATGAGGTGCGTGGCGACCAGGAGTTTCCCATTGCCATTCGGCAGGGAGTGAAACCATCCCCAGGTGGCGAAGAATCGCCAGTTCGCATTGGAAGGCGGTCATTCGATCGGCTAGTATCCTTACAGCCGCTCCTTCCTGGGGCCATGCCGGGGTGACGGCGCGCTCGTTCTAAATTCCCAGAAACTACGGGATGGTTGCATCAGTTGCGGTTACACTTTCAAGACATACGATGGTTATTGGGTATTGCATCGATATATACCTCCAATTTCTCCAATATGTCCAGTGATTATGAAAATTTATTTTACCCTCTAGAGAAAAATTTGTATTTGTGATGCTATGAAGTATTGTAGGCGGTGCGGAAAAATTATGGATGAGAACGATGATTTCTGCCTTCACTGCGGTAATAAGGGAGAGGCTGCCGTTCACGGTGATGGCAGGAAAAAGCTGAACCATGTCCAGATTGTGGCAATTGCGGCAGGGATTCTGGGAATCGCCGTATCCCTATCCGGGTTCTTCCTTGCAGATGCGATGCCGATCAGTCCAGGTCTGCACGGAGATGCAGCAATCGGTACCATGCTCATCGGGGTGTTTCTCTCAGCTGTAGGTATTGCCGCACCGTTCGCCGCCGATACAGGCATGGGGGCCAGGATGATGTACCTCGCCGGGATCGGTATCTTCTTTTACTCGTTCCTCCTCGGCCTTGCGCCAGCGGTTCTTTTCCTGATAGGAGGTCGTCTGCTCAGCAGACAGGCCTGAATTTCGCCTTCATCAGGATCCATTAGAGTCTTTCTAGACAGGGAGGACAGATCTATCCCTCTTCGGCGTAGTCCCGATACTCTCGGGGGAGGGTGGATTCGCCTCTACCGGAGCATCGTCATTCGGCAGGATGAGGCCTATTCTGGGATCTGCAGACGAAGAACGGAACGGTTATGATCCGGTTCGCCACCCTGTAGAGGCAATCCTGCTGTGGGGGCGAATTTCGGGGGGGAGGCGTGCTTATCCCTGTTTCCCTCTCCCTCATCCTTGAGATAGACCTGTGGGGACGAGGGAAAGGAACAACTGCGGGAGATGCCTGGGAGCGATAATAACAGAACGTGTCGAGGAAGTCTGATAGCTCACCGGTTCCCATGACGCGCACGATGCACCAGCTACGGGGCGGATGCAGCCCGGCGCATGAGAAGCTCCCTTCGGGCAATCTCATTCTGTAACGGCGATAGGATAAAAAGGAGGGTAACAGGGGTTAGACGCTGCCGTTGGCGTGGACCCCGGCGGGGAAGGAGAGCCCCGTCGTCTGCCCGGGAAGGTCTCCTTCCAGAATGGCAGCCTGGGCGGCCGCCAGGCGGGCGATGGGCACCCGGTAGGCAGAGCAGGAGACGTAGGAGAGCCCGATGCGGTGGCAGAAGTGGATGGAGGCCGGGTGTCCGCCGTGCTCCCCGCAGATGCCCACCTTGATCTCCGGGCGGGTCTCGCGACCCCACCGCACCGCCAGCTCCATCAGGCGGCCCACGCCCCGCACATCCAGGACCTCGAAGGGGTTGTCCTGCAGGATGTGCATACGGTTGTACATGGGCAGGAACTTGTTCTCTGCGTCCTCGCGTGAGAACGAGAACGTGGCCTGGGTCAGGTCGTTGGTGCCGAAGGAGAAGAACTCCGCCTCTTCTGCCAGATTGTCGGCCCGCATGCAGGCGCGGACCACCTCGAGCATGGAGCCGAACTTGACGTTCAGCTGCACCCCGTTCGCCCTCTCGACTTCAGCACGGATCTCCTCGACCCACTCCCGCACCCTTTTTAATTCCTGGGCAGTGCAGACCTGGGGCGCCATGATCTCGGGGTGCACCTCGATGCCCGCCTGCTGGCACTCTGCAGCGGCCTCCAGGATGGCGCGGATCTGCATGGCGTAGATCTCCGGAAACGTGAGGCCGAGCCGCACGCCGCGGTGCCCCAGCATGGGGTTGATCTCGTGCAGGCTGCGGACCTTCTTCAGCATAGACTCCTTCTTTAAGATGGCCTCCTCCACCAATGCCGGTTCAGCCGGAATGCGCACCTCGGGATGCACCTCGCGGTTGCAGTACATGAAGTCCACTGTATCCGAGAGAACCTTGATGCCGCGCAGGACGTCGCGGAGGTGGCGCAATTGAGCGAGTTCGTCGACGAGCTGCTGTTCGGTGGGCAGAAACTCGTGGATGGGGGGATCGAGGAGACGGATGGTGACCGGCCGGGGCGCCATCACTTCGAAGATGCGCCTGAAGTCTCCCCGCTGGATGGGGAGGAGGCGGTTCAGGGCGGCCTGGCGGTCTTCACGGGTCTCGGCGACGATCAGCTCCACGACGATCGGCAGTCGTTCGGTCGCGTTGAACATCCGCTCCGTGCGGCAGAGCCCGATGCCCATGGCGCCGAACTTCAGGGCCCGCGCTGCATCCTCGGGCGTGTCCGCATTCGCCATCACCTGGAGCCTCGCCATCCCGTCTGCCCAGGAGAGTAGAATAGCGAGTTCCGGTGAAAACTCCGCCTCGATCATCGGAACCTCGCCGATGTAGACATTTCCCGAGGTGCCGTCGATGGTGATCCGCTCCCCTTCCTCGAACTCGCGGTCGCCCACGACCGCTCTCCGCAACGAGACGTCCACGTGGATCCCCTCGGCGCCGGCGACACAGGGTTTGCCCATCCCCCGGGCGACGACGGCAGCATGGGACGTCTTGCCGCCCCGGCTTGTCAGGATGCCTTCGGAAGCGAAGAATCCATGGATGTCCTCCGGCTTGGTCTCCTCCCGAACAAGAATCACCCGCTCGCCGCCCCGCCCCAGCTTCTCGGCGCGGTCGGCGTCGAAGACCGCGATGCCGGCCGCGGCACCCGGGGATGCGGCGAGACCGCGGGCGACGGGAGCCACATCCGCCTCGGGGTCCAGCCGGGGGAAGAGGAGTTGTTCGAGCAGCTCTGGCTGGATCCGCAGGAGCGCCTGGCGCCGGTCGATGAGATCCTCGTTGACCATGTCAACCGACGTCTTGACGAGGGCGGTGGCGTTCATCTTACCGTTGCGGGTCTGCAGGCAGTAGAGGACCCCTCTTTCGATGGTGAACTCGAAGTCCTGAACCTCACGGTAGTGCCTCTCCAGGCGGTCGCGGAGCTCCAGGAGCTGGCGGTAGAGATCCGACATCTCCCCGGCAAGCGCAGCTACGGGCTTGGGCGTTCGGATCCCGGCGACCACATCTTCGCCCTGGGCGTTCGTGAGGTATTCGCCGAAGAGGACGTTCTCGCCGCTGCCCGGGTCTCGCGTGAAGGCGACGCCTGTGGCGGAGTCGTCGCCCATGTTGCCGAAGACCATGGCGACCACGTTTACGGCGGTCCCGTTGGCCATATCCGGGGTGATCCGGAACTCCCGGCGGTAGTCCACGGCACGCCTCCCCATCCAGGAGTTGAACACCGCTTTGATCGCGATCTCCAGCTGCTCGTAGGGATCCGCGGGGAAGGGACGCCCGGTCTCCTTCTCGACGACCCGAAGGAACCGATCGGCGATATCGCGCAGGTGCCGGGCGGTGAGATCAAGGTCCCCTTTCACGCCGGCTTCTCTCTTGACCGCCTCGAACTCGGCATCAAACTTCTCCTCCGGCACGCCCAGGGCGACCTTGCCGAAGAGCTGGATGAAGCGGCGGTAAACGTCGTAGCCGAACCGTTCGTTTCCAGTCTCGGCGATCAGCCCCTGCAGCGTCCCGGCATTCAGTCCGAGGTTGAGGATGGTGTCCATCATGCCCGGCATCGACAGGGCAGAGCCGGAGCGGACCGAGACGAGAAGCGGGTGATTCCTCTCGCCGAACTGCCGACCCGTTTTTACCTCGACGCCGGCGAGCGCGGCACGCACCTGGTCGAGTACACCGGCGGGGAGGTTACTGTCCGGGTCCTCCAGGTAAGCCCGGCAGGCCTCTGTGGTGATCACGAAACCGGGCGGGACGTTGATCCCGATCTGCGTCATCTCGCAGAGGTTTGCCCCTTTGCCGCCGAGCAGCATCTTGTCCCTGCCGTCGCCTTCGGTGAAGTCATAGACCCATCTCCTGCCCGCAGCTGCCGCAGGAGATCGGGAGTTAGCATTGGTGGCGCTCTGTACATCCATCACAGAAACACTGTGCTCAGGATCTGAGAGTCGAAGATAATATAATTATGTATTTATAAATAATCCAATATAATTAATCATGATCGATTCCGGGCCATCTCCGTGGCGCCGACAGCAATGTTCTGGGATAGGAATTGTATCTGAGCGGAGAGAGCGTTCTGCTTTCCGATTCAGTTTATTTATAGACCTAAATATAGGAACGGACTAAGATAGGGGGATTCTTCTACGTCAGCAGAAAGGGCTGCGCCCGGGAGACCGGCAGTTCACGGCAGGATTGGTGCTGACCGGAGCGGCGGAGGTATCCCGCGCACCAGCGATTGGTGCTGATTGTTCCGCCTAAACTTTTTTTAACTCCGGAGAAAGGGTACGACCATGATGCCTGCCGCGGTCGATGCATCCGTATCGGATATCCTGCTGGACTTTGCCCGCCGCAGCGGACTTGCACCGCCCGACGCCCATCCGCGGCGCTACCTCTGGACGGATGCGTTCGCGGTCTGCACGCTCCTGGAGCTGTCCCGGCGCACGCAGGACGCGACCTACGGCAACCTCGCCCGGCGTCTCGTCGAGCAGGTGCACCACACCCTGGGGCGGCACCGCGACGACGACTCCCGTTGCGGCTGGATCAGCGGCCTGCGCGAGCGGGAGGGCGAGCTCCATCCGACAGTCGGCGGGCTGCGGATTGGAAAGCCCCTGAACGAACGCAGGCCCGGCGAAGCCATGGACGAGCGCCTGGAATGGGATCGGGATGGTCAGTACTACCACTATCTGACCAAGTGGATGCATGCGCTCGACCGTGCAGGACGGATCTTTTCCGATCCCGCGTACATCCGCCAGGCGGTAGAACTCGCCTGCACCGCCCACGCTGCGTTCGCCTGCACCCCTCACGTCGGCGGGCAGAGAAGGATGTATTGGAAAATGAGCATCGACCTCACCCGCCCGCTCGTCCCCACCATGGGCCAGCACGATCCCCTCGACGGGCTCGTCACCTACAGCGAGCTGCAGCTGGCGGCACGGGATACTGGAGAGGCACAGTGGCCGGTTCTCGCCGCGGAGATCGCCGATATAGCTGCAATCTGCCAGGGAATGCGTTGGGAGACGTCCGATCCGCTCGGCATCGGCGGGCTCCTCTTCGATGCGGCTCGAATCGCCCAGCTGATCGTAGCGGGGGGATTCCGGTACGGATCCCTGCTGGAGTCCGTTGCCGCTGCCGCCATGCCCGGGCTGCGAGCCTTTGCCGACAGCAGGACCCTGCAGCTGCCGGCGGGATACCGTCTGGCCTTCCGCGAACTGGGGCTCTCCATCGGGCTTCGGGGCGTCGATCTGCTCCGGCAGCAGATCGAGGAGAACCCTGCGGTGTTCGAGGGATCGTTGCAGCGGCGGATCGAGTCCCTGGCAGCGTATGCCCCGCTGGGGGAGGCGATAGAGCAGTTCTGGACGGACGAGGGCAACCAGGGGGCCGCCGCCTGGATCGAGCACCGGGACATCAACGCAGTGACGCTCGCCACCAGCCTCGCTCCACAGGGCTTCCTCCAGATCTGAGCGGAACGTTGCACCGCCTCCCCACGGGGGTATCGGGCTGCCAGACCGTTCCCGCACCCCGATCGATCGGAACCGCGCTCTGTTCACCCCTGGTGTGCCGGCGCCATCCGAACCTCTCTGACGGCTCGAATGCGGAGTGGAGCCCGGACCTGCCTCAACGCATAAATACTAGAAGCTATTGAGAATACCCCGCCTTGCGAGGCGATCCACTATGGCAATGGTTCGGAAGAGAGACGGAAGCCAGGAGCCCTTCATCCCGGAGAAGATGGTAGTGAGCGCAGTGAAGGCCGGAGCGCCGCCAGACTACGCCCGGGAGATTGCACGGGACATCGAGCGGAACGCGGGCGGAGAGGTGAGCACCGACGAGCTCCGCCGGCAGGTCCTCGAGAAGCTGCGGTCCCGCAATCCGGAGTGGGAGCGGAACTGGCTGGTCTATGACGAAGCGGTGAAGAAGCGGGGAGCGGGCGGACAGCCCGCAGCAATGTCTGCGAGCTGAAGGGGGAGGGGGCGTATCGCCCTCTTTTTACCCTGCCGATCCGTACCCGTTCTCTCTGGCGTGTGAAACATGCGCCTCGTAGCGGCAGGGATGCACGTTTACGCTCCAATCCAGGTTCGCGAGCTGTTCCTTTTCCTGTATCGTGGCACACGGACTCGACCGCTCAGCAGCCCCGACGGACCTGAGCTGTCAGGATTTCGTCCTCCTGCCTCAGGATCAAAAGATGCCCAATCCTAGCGCACATCAATGGAGGGAGCTTGGAGTCCCCCTCGATCCCCGCAGCACGACATACGGAATGTCCCGGAAGGATGCCATTGGCGTGCACGAGGGATTTTTCAGATCCCGTCTGCATTCTCTTCATCGCATCCAGCCCCGCGATACGTTCAGCGTTCCGACAGATTCGTGAAGATCCTGGGCCATCACCCCAGCAGCGCCCGGAGATCCTGCAGCGGAAGTGTGTTGACGATATCCTTCTTCTCCAGCCAGCCGCGCCGCGCCGTCGCCACGCCGAACTCCATGTAGCGGAGGTTGCTGCGGTTGTGGGCGTCGGAGCCGATCGAGAACCGCACCCCCTGCTCGCGGGCCCGCTGGCAGTTGACGTCGGAGAGGTCGAGTCGCCGCGGGAAGGCGTTGATCTCCAGGAACGTGCCGAGGTCGGATGCAGCCGCGAAGATGCGGGCTAGATCGATCTGGTAGGGCTCCCGCTGGTGGATAAGCCGGCCGGTGGGGTGGCCGATGATGTCCACGTGTTCGCTGTGCATGGCAGCGAGCACCCGCTCGGTCATCTCGGCCTCGGACTGCTTGAATCCCGAGTGGACGCTCGCGACCACCACGTCCAGGTCCTTGAGCACCGTGGCATCGATATCCAGCCGCCCGGCGCGGTCGATGTTCCCCTCGATCCCGGGTAGGATGGTGAATCCTTCCAACGTACGGTTCAGCCTCTCGATCTCCTGCATCTGCTTTCTGATCTCCTCCTCGTTCAGCCCGTGGGCGACCGGCAGTGCCTTAGTGTGGTCGCAGATAGCGATGTACTCGTAGCCGAGGGATCGGGCGGACTCCGCCATCTCCTCGATGGTGTTGTTCCCCTCGCTCCAGGTGGTATGGACGTGGAGGTCCCCTTTCATGTCCCCATACCCGACGAGATCCGGAAGCCGCCCCTCCCGCGCCGCAGCGATCTCCCCGCGATCCTCGCGCAGCTCCGGCTCGATGTATGCCAGCCCGAGGGCGCGGTAGACGTCCTCTTCCCTCTCCGCGGCGATCACCGCCCCCGTGCTCCTCTCGATCAACCCGTACTCCGAGAGTTTCCAGTCCCGCTCGATCGCCAGCTCGCGGAGGCGGATGTTGTGCTCTTTGGAGCCCGTGAAGTACTGGAGGGCGGCGCCGTAACTCTCCCTCCCCACCACGCGGAGATCGACGTGGAGCCCGTTTGTGAGGACGATGCTGCTCTTGGTCGTGCCCCGAGCCAGTACCTGGGCAATGCCGGAGATCCCCAGGAACGCCTCCATGGCCCGTTCCGGCGCCGGGGAGACCGCCAGGATATCCACGTCGCCGATGGTCTCCTTGCGCCGTCGGATAGAGCCCGTGAGGCTGATGAAGGAGACGGTGCCGGACTCTTCCATCCGCCGCTGGATGTCCTGGGCGATCGGGAGGATGTAGCCTAAAAGGTAGCGGTGCCCGACCTTCTTCGCCCGCTCCAGGGCGAGGAGGATGTTCTCCTCCGACTTCTTCCCGAACCCCGGCAGCTCCCGGATCCTCCCCCCCCGCGCCGCCGCCTCGAGCTCGTCCAGGGTGCGTATCTTCAGTTTCTTATTGAGCAGGAGGGCCCGTTTCGGGCCGAGCCCCTCGACCTTCGTCAGCTCCTCGACTCCCGCGGGGAGCTCCTTTCGCAGCGTCTCCAGATAGGCGAGGCGGCCGAATTTGAGGATCTCCCCGATCTTCTCCGCGATGCTCTTGCCGACCCCCGGGATCTCGTCGAGCTGCCCGCGTTCGCAGACCGCCGCGATATCCTCCGGGAGCGTCTCGATCGCCTGGGCGGCGCGGCGGTACGCCCGCGGCTTGAAGGGCGCCCCCTTGATCTGGAGGATATCGGCGATCTCGTACAGGATCCCCGCCACCTCGCTGTTCTTAATCCTTCCTGCCCTCTGCATGATTCCCCGCCTCGCCCTGCTGCCGCCACATGCGCACGATCTCCTCGACCGTGGTCGCCTCCTCCGCCGCCCGATCCTCCCGCCACCGCACGAACCTCGGGAAGCGGAGGGACAGCCCCCGCTGCTCCCGCTCGTTCCAGTTGCAGGTGTGGATCGGGCTCCTGGTGATCTCCGAACCCAGCACCTCGAGCACATGATTCGGGATAAAATACTGGTCCGGCTCTGCCTGCCGCTGGACCATGAGGCGGGCAGGTCTCGTAGCGGTCGCCGCGTCGACGAGCCTCTGCGGCAGCGCCTGCAGCTCCGCGTCCGAGAATCCCGTCCCCAGCTTGCAGACGGTCTGGAAGATGTCCTCTCTCCGGTGATACGCGGCACAGAGCAGGGAGCCGTAGGTGCCCGCCCGCCTCCCCCGCCCGGCATAGGCCCCGACGACGGCGAGATCCAGGGTGTCGGTGAGCTCGGTCCCATAGCTGCGCTTCCACTTGATCCACTGCCAGGCGCGGGAGCCGGCCTGGTAGCGCGAGTCGGCGGCGCAGGACTTGATCAGGACCCCCTCGAGACCGCGCTCGAGGCAGTCCAAGAAGAACTCCTCGATCCGGTCGAGCTCCTTTGCCACGATCCGCCGTGTCACGGCAATGTACTCGCTGTTCGAGACCGTCTGCTCCAGGAGCTTCCGCCGGATCGGGAAGGGGTCCGCCAGGTGGGACTCGCCGTCCCTGTAGAGAAGGTCGAAGAGCATGTAACGGACCGGATACCGCCCGGCATACTCCTCCACGCGGTACTTCCTCCTCCTCTGCATCAGCTGCTGGAAGGGGTAATACACACCCTTCTCGATGTCGTAGGCGACCACCTCCCCATCCAGGATCGCGGACGCCGCCCGGACGTGGGTCCGCACATATTCGACGACATCCGGAAACTGTGCCGTAACGTCGTTCAGCCGGCGGGAGAAGAGACGGATCTCGTCGCCCCGCTTATGGGCCTGGATCCGCTCCCCGTCGTACTTCTCCTCGACAGAGACGTACTCCGAGTGCACCTTCGCCGGGATGTCCGAGAGCCGGCCAATCCGCTGGGCGAGCATGGGCTGGATGGGGCGGAAGAGCGAGATCCCGAGCTCCTCCACCCCCGATACGCCCTTCTCCTTCAGGGTTCGTGCCACGAGCCCGATATCCGAGGTGATGTTGTAGGCGTGCTCGAGCGCCGGACGCTCCTGGCGGGATCCGAGGAACGCCTCCGCGAGCGCGTCGAGGACGGTCATGTCGCCCACCCCGAGCCGCATCTCCCCGGTCGCCAGCCGGACGAGGTAGCGCCGCTCCCTCGGACTGGATCCCGCCAGCATGGCGGCGAGTGTCCGGACCTTCGTATCCCGAGTGCCGGGCCCCTTCGCGTGCGCGATCTGCAGGAATCCGTGGTGCACGTCCCGGACGGAGAGGGGGAACGGGAAGGAGGGCAGATCCGGAGATGCCCCCTCTCCGCCGATCCGGTAGGCAACGTCCCCCCAGTCACCGACCGTCTTCATCCTCGCCACCGCCTCCTCGTCCAAGCCGGAGGCAAGGGCGATGGCCGCCTGTGCGAGGCGCTCGCCCATGCCCATGAACAGGTCGGAGTAGCCCGGCGCGATCTCCCCGAGTACCAGGTAACAGACGGTGTCGATCTCCTCCGCCGTGCTCTCCCGGAGCAGCTCGGCTAGAAGGGAGACCATGCGGTTGCGGGACGCGGTCGACTCCAGCTCCTCCAGGTACCGGACCAGATAGGCGAACTCCACGTGCATGACTCCTGCGGGATGGCTTTGCCGCCTTTAAAAGTAAACCTTGCGCTCGGGCGGCCTGATGAGCATCCCGGCTGCTGAGCCCGCGGGAGTGAAACCTGCAGACTTATCCGATCAGCGGGGAGTCTTGCGGTAGACCATCCCCTGGAAGATGGCGATCCGCTCGCCGGCGTTGTCGGTCACCCGCACGACGTAGGTGGCGAGTTTCGGATTTACCGAGAACTCCTCGGCCGCGGCGTAGAGCGTTCCCGAACTGGCGGACTTCATGTAGGAGATGTGGGCGTTGATCGCCGCGGCCGGGATCCCGTGGGAGTTGGATGCCAGCGCGAAGGCCGCATCCGCGAGGGTGAAGATCGCCCCGCCGTGGACCGTGCCGTGGCTGTTCTTATGCCTGTCCGCGATCTCCATCCGCACCCGGGCCGTTCCGGGACCCGTCTCCAGGAGCTCGATGCCGGCGTCCTGTGCAAATGCATCCTTTGCAAAGAAGCGCGTCTGATCCTCCATGGCTGTACATGGCATCGCCCCGGTACAAAGAGATGCCGCATGCCCACCCCCCTCTTCGCCGGCTGGATGTGCATCAGGCGCGTTCCAGCCGTATCCGGGTGGCGCCCCTCGCCTGCCGCAGCAGCGCCGCATTCCCCGTCACCCGCCCGATCAGGTTCACAGCGCTCGCGGGCACCGGCCGGTCCCCGCTGCTCATCGGGGTGGGTCCGAAGAAGATGGCGAGAGCCCGTCCCGGCGGCCAGTAGCCGATGTCGCCGACCTCCACCCGGGTGGTCGCGGTCTCGTCCGGCGGCAGGTCCAAGGGGACTTCGAAGTAGAACTCGTCGCCCCATTCGCGGGGGGCCGCCTCGAGGGGGAGACGGCGGGCGATCTCGGTGGCGCCGGGGGTGTCGGAGAGCTCCCCTTCGAGAGATACGTCTCCGATTCGAATCAGGATCTTGGTTGGCATATCGGTCCTCCGTCTAGTACTCTCTCAGTACGTTATACATGACTGCTGCAGCTGGTTCAGCCAGATCCAAAAGGCAGGGGTGGCAGGCTGCTGGCATGGCGGCTACAGCGCCAGAACCATCTCGTTGTAGGAGTCCGAGCGGAAGTCCCTTCGCAGCTGGAATCCGAACTGCTCGTACCATCGCACCAGCCGCTGTACCGCCTCCCGCGGCGCGTGGCCCAGGGGATAATCCATGGGGTAGGCCTCGAGGCGTATGCCAGAATAGCCCATCCGCTCCATGGCATCGATGAACCGCTCCAGGCAGGGGGTTCCGCTCCCCCTGCGGCGGCACCGCAGGATGCTCAGAAAGACGCCCTCTTCCAGCACGACATCCTCATAGCAGACCAGGCGGCAGTGGTGGCGCTCTCCGATCCGCCATCCGATCTCGTAGACACCCATTGCCCGCGGCCCTGAGACCGCCGGCATCGTATAAAAAATGCGTGCAGACTATTCAGGACAGGGTTCTGCTCCCGCGCCTGGGTAAAGGACACTCCGAACCGGAGTATCAGGGGGTTATTTGAGGGTTCTGGATCCCTTCCGCTGGCGGCGGAGGCAGAGGTTGGAGCAGAATCTCTTCTTCTGGTCCTCCGTCTTGAACTCCTGCCCGCACGTGGCGCACTTCACGCTGTAGAGTTTCCGGTAGCTCTTCTCCCACTCCGTCGTCCGGTCGGCAACGGGAATGAATCCGATCTGCATGATCAGTGCTTCATGGCGACCGGTTGATGAGCCTTTGCAATTGTTGCCGCGGTGTTTATATGCCGTAACGGATGCGGGGGAGGGTGTCCATGGGATCGCGTCCCGCCGGCTCCCGGTCTGGGCAAGATGATTGCCCCGCTAGAAGTCCACCTCGAATACTGTGTACCGGGTCTCCTCCATGCCGGCGCTCCGGTAAGCAGCCTGTGCAGGACTGTTCTCCCGCCGGACGTAGAGCCGCAATCCCACCACATCGGGGCGCGACCGCGCCTGCACCGCCAGCTCGCCGTAGAGCTGGCGGAAGATTCCACGGCAACGCCACTCGCCGTGCACGTAGACGCTCTGGATCCACCAGAAGGTGCCGCATCGCCAGTCGCTCCACTCGAAGGTGACCATGCACTGGCCCACGACCTCCCCCGCGTGCTCCGCCAGCAGATAGAAGCCCCGTGCCGGATCCCGAATGACCGCCTCCACTCCCCTTCGCGAGAGCTCCCGGTCCAGCTCCCGCCCCTCGGTCTCCCGTGCCATGGCACGGTTGTTCTCCGCAATAGCATCCACGTCCCGGGGCTTGGCAGGGCGTATGTTGAACTGCACGCCACTCCTCTCCAAAGAAGACGTCGCTTCAAACCATGAAGAATCCGATCGTGAATTCAGGGGGAGCGCCGCACGGTTCCCCGCGACCGTAACCCTTAATCTGTTTTGCAGCTCTACTGCGGCCCCATGCAGAGACAGGTGCGGATAGAGGTGATGGGTTCGTCGCTCGAGGCGACCGTGCAGGACGTGGTGCTGGAGCCCATGCGCGGGAAGCCCTACCGCCCGCTGACGATCCAGACTGACAGGGGGAGCGTCCACTCTCGGTACTACGATGCCGATGGTTCGGATCGGGGATTGGTCATGGTCGGGGGCGTCGGCGGCGGATTCGACTCACCCGCAAGGAACCTCTATCCCAGGCTCTGCGAGGATCTGCAGCAGCTGGGGATCCGATGCCTGCGTATCCGCTACCGCCATCCCGCCTACCTGGGCGAGGCGGTGCTGGACACCGTGCTGGGCATCCGCTTCCTGAAGCGGCAGGGCGTCCGATCCCTGGGGCTGATCGGCCACTCCCTGGGCGGCGCCGTGGTCATCCAGGCGGCTGCCGCCGATCCGGCTGTCCGCACGATCGTCACCCTCTCGACGCAGTGCTTCGGGGCCGAACCGCTTGCAGCTATGCCCGCGGATGTGTCCGTCCTGCTGATCCACGGCAGTGCGGATCGGGTGCTGCCCCCCAGCTGTTCGGAGGCTGCCCGGCAGCTGGCCCGCGGGCGTGCGTCCCTGGTCATCTACGAGGGTGCGGGGCACGTGCTTCGCGAGGCCGCTCCCCGGGTATATGCGGACGTGCGGAGCTGGATACTGCAGCACCTGCGGTGAACGCCCTGTCGACAACCGCCTGTCTTGTATCCGCTGCTGTCAGCCGCTCTGCATGCGAATCCGCAGGGAATCCCTCTACCCTTCCCCAAGCACCGTTCGTGCGGCCAGGATCGCGGCAGGCTGGAATCGCCAGCGGACCCCCGTCCTGGAATGCGAGGTGCACGAAGAGTTATCCTCGCGGGTGTGGGAGGCCTTTTCCCCCGGGGGATACGCGATCCCCTCTCCTGCGGTGGGCAGGCGCATCGACCCAGACACCGCTGCTCAACCTCTCCGTCAGAGCTCCGCGGTCCGATCGCATCCCGGGAAGTACAGGTGATTGCATCCCATCGGGCGCCCCCGCTGTCAAAAGGGATCCTGCGGCAGCTGCATCGCGACCCGACCTAATTTCTCCGCCGGTCCACGAACAGGTACTTTCTACCCGGCGATAATCGCCTCCGGTAGGATCCAGCTCTCGTCTTCAGGGGGATTCCCGCAGGATCCGGGAGATTGTTCCGCACGCCTGACTCCGGATCGGAAGGACCTGCCCTCTCTACCGCCTGCCGATGGGCATCACGTAGAGCGGGTATTCGTCCTCCTCCATCTGCAGCAGTCTCGCGATCTCCTCGTCGGAGAAGGCGCCGAGGGTCACGGTCCCCATCTCGAGCGATACCGCCTGGAGGTAGACGTTCTCCGCTGCATGTCCCGCCTCCATGTGCACGTACCGGATTCCCCGCTCGCCGTATTTGACCGTCGTCCGATTGTACACGCCGGAGAGAACAATCGCTGCTGGAGCATCCCTCGCTGCCTCCTGGTTCGCGGATGCGCGGTAGAGATCCTCCCTCCGATCGCCGTCCGCCACTTTCACCAGGGTGTGCCCGGTGGGCTGGTAGCGATAGATGCCGTCGGGCAGACCATCCACGTCTCCTGCCACCAGATAGGTCTCCAGGGGATAGAGCGCCCCTGCCGATGGGGCGGTGCGGTGTTCGCCGCTATCCGTGGTCCCCTGTGCCGCCCAGAGGAGCTGGGATACCGCATCGAGAGTCAGCGGTTCTTCACGGTACGATCGGATGGAGCGCCTCCTGTCCAGCGCCGCCTCTACGGACGTCTCCCCATCGCGATCCGGATCGGGAAGGGCGACGGCAGCGGTCAGGGATGCGCCCTCGAACCGGAATGGTGGCCCGGGCTGTAGAGCGAGGAAAGTCGCCGCCGCAATCCCGGCAGCGGCAAGCACCACGATGACCAGGACGACCACAGCCCTGTTCTTGCGTTCGCTGTTCGGCATGCAACTCCATTGAGCTCCAGCCGTATAAGGGGATCGCGGAAGAGGGAACAGGGCCGTATACTGTCACCTTTCGGGCGTGAAGGGAGCCGGCCGCTGCGACTGTATCCGATCGCGGGATTGCATACCGTGTCCGTTCCATACGCTGGTATCCATCGGTGAGACTGCCTCCTCCCTGTAGCATGCACGGGATCTGCAATAGCCAGAAAGGCAGACGGAGCCTGCCTTCGACATGCCAGACCGGGCATCCCTCCTCTCCTGAAGCGGTCCTCCCGAAACCACGCCGCATCTCCGTCCCCCGCCACGGATAGTCCCGCGCGGTGCTCCCCATCCCGCGAAAGGAAGCGTCCGCCGCGCGGGAATACTAATCGAGTTCCGGCAGCAAAGCCTTATAAGAGGCGGTCATACGCTCCTTTACAATTGTCGCAGAACATGACGGTATATGGAACGGGGAGTGCGGCCCATGCTCTCCTCAAGCATTTCGAGATCGGGAGCGGCGTTCTCCTCTGCGCCGCACTGGTGATCGACCTGGCCGATCTCGTCCCCCTGGATCTCATCGGGCTGGGGCTCATCTACGAGCTGCCGCTCTCCGTCGTCGAGACGCTCCTACTCATCCATCTGGGTGTGCCGAAACGCAATTCCGTGCTTGCGGGAGTCCTGGACCTGATTCCGGTCATCGATATCATCCCCTGGACCACCCTGGCGGTCCTCGACCGGCGGTTCGGAGTCCGGCTGCCCGTGATCGGCCGCCTGCTGAATGGGTAGGCAGAGCCGGGCTCCCGCCCGGCAGGCTCCGCACCGTGCGTAGATCCGGGTGGGCAGCGGCACCTACGGTCCGGCGGCAGCAGTACCGAGCTCCGCGAAGGGCACACGGGGCCGCGGGGATCAGTCCCCCTTCCGCCTCCACTCGCCGCTGGACGCGTCCTTCTTGTACTCCTGCTTCACGGCAGCCCAGGCGACCTTGTAGGTGACCTCCTCGCGCGACTCGTTCGGATCCCGCCTCTCTCCGGGATCCTTGTACTGCTCCCACGCAGAGTTGGCGGTCTCCATCCAGATCTCCTGGGCATGGTCGGGCAGTTCACGCCGCACCAGATAGGGCAGATCCTCTTCGCTCCTGTAAGGGGGTGGCATACGCTTCACCGCAACCCCATGGCGGACCCGGTATAAAATGCTGACCCCGATCCTGGCCGAAAGTTCGATCGGGGCCTTCTGCGCGATCGACATCCCGAGCAGGCCTGGCCGGCTCGTGGAGGATACACCGCACCCACAGAGGAACTGCGATGATTGTAGTGGTGGAAAGATCCCGGATAGACTCTCCCTCTACCAATCCAGCCCGAGCATGCCCGCAGGGTGGGTGCCATACCTGCTGTCCTCCCGTATCCGCCCCTATCGCACGTATTGGGGGTACGCCCTCCCCCGTCCCCACCCCCGCTAGTCACGATACCTGGGGGGAGGATGAGGTCCGGCCCAGGCCTCCCCCACTAGCTCTCACTCCTGCATCCGACGATTCCTATTCCCGGGCGTGAACCGATCTCCACGGATCGCCCCTGGTCTGTGGCCGGCTCGACCGGGAGCTGAATCCTACACCGATCTCCCGCTTAACGTACCGCACCGATAGGGAATGGGGGAGCTGCAGAAGAGGGCAGCGGGAGGATCCCGCTGTCTCCACCCTCTGCACACTACCCTTCTGTTCCTGGATGCGCAATCCCACAAGGATTCCAGCATACGGCGATTGCCACGACCAGGATGCAGAGAACGCCGTCTTGGTATCCGCGCCTCCACGTCCGGTCCTATTGTACGGAGGTGGAGCGTGTGCGCCCCATCCCGCCCGTATCACCCGCCAACACGAAACCATGAGGATGATACCATGGAGTGGAGAATCTGGGGTATCCTCTGCCAAGCTTCCTCCCATGCGGGAGACAAGGATCGATGCGATCTCCTCTCCCCGGTGCTCTTCCCCCATCGAGCCCGTGCACTTCGGGTGAGGGGTGCGATATCGGGATTGATCCTGTCGCAGCATGGGATAGGATCTCTTTCATACCCTCAAACAGGGCTATCCCGGCAACCTTTATATCGTGCGGGCGGAAAGCAGAGCCGAGTCTCCATGCCCTGTGATGAGCGGCGATGTGCCGCAGATACTCGATCGGGCCTTAGATCCGCAGGGGGTGAGAGAGCGTGCCGCCGGAGTGGTCGAACTGGTCGGGCAGCCTGAGGTTCACGCCGGCACGCATCGAGAGGCCGGCGGACGAGGCGGCGGTCATCGATCACGTGCGGCGTGCCCGCGAGGACCGCCGCAGGGTCCCGGGTGGTGGGGACCGGCCACTCGTCGTCCCCCCTCCTCCGCACCGACGGCGTCCTCGCATCCCTGGAGAACCTGCAGGGCCCGATAGTGGTGGATGATCCGCAGGCGCAGGAAGCCACGGTCGGGGCGGGGATGACCCTGCGCGACGCCGGATCCGCGTTTCTGGCAAACGGCATGGGGCCGTCCACAACACAGGGGACTTGGACGTCCAGAGCCTGACGGGAGCCATCTCCACGGGAACGCACGGGAGCGGCAGGAGCCTGCAGAACCTCTCCTCCCTGCTGGTGGGCGGGCTGCAGATGACCCGCGGACGATCCAGGCGACGCTGAATGCGACGGCGTAGAAGAGAATCAGGCCAATCAAGAGATCCCGAACGCCCGAGACGAATTCCGCTGTCAGGGGAACCTGCATGGACGCGACGATCAGGGCGGGGAGGGCCACATTCAGCACGAACCGACGGAGCTGGCAGGCGGCGGTGTCGTCGAGGATGCCGATGGCGATCGAGCTATTGCCGACCATGACCAGGCCAAAGAGTACGATCACATTGCCGGCGACGAATGCGATCTCCATCTGCACCGTTCCCCATTCGGAATGTTCCTCGAGCGATTCCAGCCAACGGGTATCGGGTGAATCCGACGCCCGCCGCGATGCCGCTGGCGGCGATCGCCGGGTGCCGCAGCCATCTCCCGATCCCACAGAGAACCGCCCTGACGTCTGGCGATTGGGCCGTGAGGCATGAACGGCCTGCGTTCTTCTTTTAAAGCGGCTCTTCGCTGCCCGCGATCCCCCATGGAGGGAGAGGCTTCCCGTCCCCTGCTCCAGGGTACCCGCCGATACCCCGGCATATATAGTTATTCCGGCCTGCGTGGCAACGAGGTACCGTCATACCGGCTTATATACTCCTGATACAGAGTCTATGCAGAGGAGATGGCGAGTACGGACAACCCGCCGGCAGGCAGAAGGGCGCCCGCCCGCTGCAAGATGTGCGGTGCACCCCTCGCGGAGAAGCAGCACTACTTCTGTTCGGACCGCTGCGCGTGGGGTTACGAGGCGCGACTCCGCCGCCCCTCTCCCCCCTGCTCCTCCTGCAGGACCTGCTCGGGCGCTGTCAGCTGGACCACGGACGAGGAGTGACGGGGTTCTTCGCCCGGCAACACTTCAGGCAATCAGCTCCACGAGCAGCGCGGCGGCCAGGATGGCGAGCCCGACCAGGGCGAGCGGCAGCGTGAACCTCCGCACCACGGTGGGGAACGGATCGGCAGTGATCCGCTGCATCAGCCAGAAGAAGGGGTCGCTCACGTAGGAGAAGGTGCAGGTGCCGGCGCAGATCATCAGGAGGAGGGCGAGGGGGTGGATGGCGGCGGCGACGGGCGTGGCGCTGACCATGCCCGCGGTGACGACCGCCGTGGTCACCCGCGATCCCTGGGCGGTCTGCACCAGCGCTGCCAGGACGAACGGGATGAACACCAGGGGCAGCACGCCGCTGAAGACCTCGAAGGCCTGTGCTGGAAACTCGCTCGCGGCGATCGTGGCACCCAGCGCCCCGGCGGCGGTGAGGTCGAAGATGATGATGCCGGCGTTCTTCGTCCCGCTGCTGACGGCGTCCAGCCGCAGCTCCTCGCCGGCGACCAGGAGGGCGGCAGCCAGACCGGCGAGGAGCGCCAGGTTGATATCGGCGAGAAGGTGGAGCGGGGGGACCAGGGACCCGATCAGGAAGAAGAGGACGGGGACGCCGATCGGCGACCAGGCCTGCAGGCTCGAGACGGACGGGGGGCTGCGGGGCTCCCCTGCCGGGCTCGTATGCCTGCCGCCCAGAAGGAGGATGATAGCGACGAGCAGGATCAGCGACAGGGGGATGGTGAAGTAGTCGATCGTCCAGGGCGAAGCGGCGTGGATGCCGAGGATCGAGGCGATGCTGAATACCACGGGCGACGGGTAGAGGAGCGCCAATGAGATTATGCCCCCCATGGCGGCCAGGTAGA
>JAXDAH010000110.1:0-19124 GCA_034679905.1 Methanomicrobiales archaeon
CCCGATCGACTCCCGAGCCGTCGCGCTGCCTTCGCTGATCAGGCAGTAAACCGCCCAGTCACGCTCCTCTTCTCGCACACATACTCTATCACCCTGGAGGACGATATACTATCCTGCTTATCGCCGAAGAGGCGGTGGCTAACAGAGGCAGAGGTGCGTGGGATGGACTACTGCGAACTGGCGGAACTGGCGGATCATGTGCTGGAGAGGGGTGGCGAGTCGGTCGAGGATCTTGTCGGGGTGCTCGAGCGGCTCTCCGTAGCTGACAGGGAGGAGCTTCTCCATTCCGATTTTCTCAACGCCTATCAGGTCTTCTACTACCACTTCCGCGAGATCCCCTCGGAACTCGGGCAGGAACGGCTGATCCTGACGCCGGCCTCCCTCCTTGCAGGCGGAGTCCTCGTCGAGGAGGTCGACGACTATGCGGTCCTCTTCATGCTGGAGGGTGCCGCTCCGGTCGTCGCCATCTCGGACGGGGATGCGGTTCTCGCCCGCGTCGAGGGCGAGGGCGCCTACCGAAACGCGTCCCGCTGGATCGAGGAGCGTTACTAGAGCCCTCTCCCGGCAGCGATCCGATCCCGCCCGACAGCGGCGGGGACGAGGGGCGGGAGATCCCCCCACCGCACCACGCGGTCGCCCATCACGATCAGGACGCCGATCACGTCTGTACCGGCGAGTCGCTCCAGGCAGCGCTGGTCCTGCGGCGTCACTTCGTTGCAGATCGCGGTTGCCCAGGCATCGGCACTCGCCACGTTCCGCGAGAGGACCGTGACGGCATCCGCCATCCCGAAGCTGATGGAGGGCCCGACCGTCGCGGAAGAGGTGCAGATCCCGAGGATCCCCTCCTGAGGGGGGACGAGAAGGGCGGCCCGGTCCGATATCGGCGCCTCGCCCGCGTGGATCCCGACCCGGATGGCACGATCGCTCACCAGGGCGATATCGCCGCCATTGTCGATCACGGCGAACGAAGCGCCGCACACCTGCATCGCCTCGACGCCCGCCCAGGCGATCGCCCCGGCAACCGCCGCCATGGGGCCCACCCCGGCCGGAACGGCCGCCTCTGCCATCCGCGTCACGATCTGCAGCCGGGAGCGGGGTCGGTAGGGCTCGAGGGTCACGCCAAAGAAGGGATCGGCTGCGATGTACCGCTCCACCTCCTGGTGCGCGACGATCATCCCCTCCTTTGCCGCGGCGACATGCTCCCCGCGGTCGGCGAGGATGGTCGAGATGGTCTCTTTGAACTCGAAGTGCTCTCGTAGCATGGTTTCTCGCGGTTCACCCCTCTTTCGTATCTTCGAGGGCAGCCGGCCGTGCGATGGCTTCTTATATTATTAGTATAATCGTCTGCTCGAAAAAGGTTGCTTGCCTGTTTATAGCTGTGCAGCACCCCCGGTCTTCGGGGAGATCACGCGGTGGCAGGTATATGGTGCAGGATTCGCTCGAAGATCGGAGATGGAAGGCGGCAGGGGGAGCATATCTACGCGATATGGAAGGCAGGAGCGCCGCCCAGGATGGTGTGCCGAAGTTCAGTCGCCTGCCCCGCCACATCGGGGTGATTCCAGACGGCAACCGCCGCTGGGCCCTGGCCCGGGGTCTCCCCAAGCAGGCCGGGTACGAGAAAGGTATCGCACCGGGGTTCCAGCTCCTGGATATGTGCATCGCCCTCGGCATCGAGGAGCTCTCGGTCTACGGATTCACGCAGGATAACACCAAACGTCCCCCGGTCCAGCGGGAGGCCTACTCGAAGGCCTGCGTGCTCGCTGTAGAGATGCTCAAAGAGATGGATGCCGCACTGCTGGTCGTGGGGAACACAGCATCTCCGATGTTTCCGAAGGAGCTGCTGCCCTATACCCGGAGGACGGTCTTCGGGCGGGGTCGCATCAAGATCAACCACCTGATCAACTACAGCTGGCAGTGGGACCTGAACCAGCTGACCGCCAGCGACGGCACCGCCCAGAGAGACGTGCATTCCTCTCTTGGATCTGCAGGAGTCTCGAGGATCGACCTGATCGTCCGCTGGGGCGGCCGAAGCAGGCTCTCGGGGTTCCTCCCCGTGCAGTCGGTGTATGCCGATATCTACGTGGTGGATGCACTCTGGCCCGACTTCCGTCCCGAGCACCTCTACCGGGCGCTGCAGTGGTACCAGGACCAGGACGTGACCTTGGGGGGATGAGCGCGGGATAAAAAGAATAGGAAATGCCGCCCTGCAGAAAAATCCTCCAGTGTATCGCACCTATTCCATAGATAGTCTGGATCCCTTCCCTCCCCGCGGCCCTGAAAGGGCTGTCCTCTGCCCTCACCGAGGGCAGGGGAAATTGTGCGACCGGATGGAGGGACTTTAAATCCCGGGGAGAAGCCTCTCCAGGTCCGGGCTATCGCACGAGGGCGTGGGTGGGGCGATACTCCACAGCCGAGAATGCCAGAAAGCCCTCCGTATGTTCCAGATAAGGACTTCGAGCCCAGATAGCTGCTCTTTACTAGATATGCCTGATGGGCTGACCTACTGCATACAGGGACAGGCGTCCTGCCTGCCCTCACCTCTGGAGCAGCATCCGGGGATCAGATCGTCTTTTGCACTTCCCAGATATACTGTAGCCGCCCGTGCCCTTCCACTTCCCGCCGTGCCGTCACGCCGAAGGGAAACCTCGATTTTCCCCAGGTCTGGTGGTAGAGGTAATTGAGGAAGTTGGTGAGAATCGGCACATAGGAGAGCGGGAGGCCGTAGATCTCCCGCAGCTCCCTGGCGTCGATCCAGATTTTATCCACTCCCTCCTGGCCGAAATGCCGTATTATGACACTAACCAGATTCTTTTGTATGTCAGCAGGCATATTCATGGACGAAAAATAAATATCCTCGTATTTAATGGTTGCTGATTTAACTACTATTATAATTGTATTATTATATGATAATATGATTAATGTAAATATTATACCCGTTCTGCATGTGCATCATGCATTATCTTGTACCCTCCGAGGGTTTGACCATCGCCTCTGGCGTGAGCTCGTTCATCCCCCGCCCCACCCCCGCCGCACCCGACGGCGAGCTTCCTCCCGTCACCACACACTTTATAAGTGCGCCCGCACTTTGCCTTACTATGCCGGATCCCGGGAATGCAGAAGGCTGGATCGAGAAGGGAGACGCCCTCTACGCCCAGCAGAAGTTCGGTGAGGCAGCGGACGCCTATGCCAGGGCAGCGGAGATCGAACCGGAGAGCGTACGGGCGCATTTCAGCCTTGGAAACGCTCTCTTCTCAACCGGGCGCTACGAGGATGCGCTGGATGTCTACGATCGAACACTCGCCCTGGACAACGGCCATGCCAAGGCCTGGAACAACCGGGGGATCGTACTCGCCACCGTGGGTCGGTACGACGAGGCCCTTGCCTGTTACGAGCGAAGTATCGCGCTGGATACCGACAACGCCTTCACCTGGTACAATAAGGGGCTCGCCCTCGCCAACGCTGATCGCTACGAGGAAGCGATACCGGCGTATGACCGTGCCCTCGAACTGGACGAGAAGAACGCGGAGGTCTGGATCCTGAAGGGCATGGCGTACCGGAAGCTGGGGCGGGGGGCCGAGGCCGATGCGGCCATGGCACGCGCCGCCGAACTGAACGAGCGTTACGGCTAGGGGCTACCAGAGCCAGGCCAGCAGGAAGATCGCGGTAAGCACCAGCCCGTTCTGGAGCAGCGTGGAGATGACCATGATCTGGATCCCGAGCCGCACCCCGAAGATGGCGATGTAGAACGATCCGAGCCAGCGGAAGGAGTAGATGACGCTGGTGAGGAGGTTGCCGACGAGCAGCGCGAGGACCGCATCCCTGCCGGAGATGTCCCCGGCGGCCAGCAGTGCGGAGGCCACGCTCGCCGCCGCGACGAACGAACCGAGTTTGGCGGCAACGATGCTGATCCCTTCCGCCGGGATGGGGAAGTATTCCGATACCCCGCTCAGGTACGAGCCGATCGCCTCGAAGACGCCTGCTTCTATGAGAAACGCCACCAGAACGAGCGTCGGGATCATGACGACGAGAATTCGCCGCAGCGTCTTTGCCGAGGCGGCGAGGGCTTCGCGGAGGACCTCCTTCCAGGATTCCGGCCGCGCACGACCCTTTCCGCTCTCGCTCTCCGTTTCGACGGCACCGCGCGACGGCAGGAGCAGGTGTCCGGCGACCAGGATGATCGCGGTCTTTCCAAAGCCGACCGCGGTCAGGATGAGGAAGTAGATCAGGCCGTAGATGCCCATGAGGGGCAAGTAGACCGGCAGCAGGTAGCGCCAGTGCATCACGATGGCGGGAAACGCGTTCATGAGCGCCGAGAGCTGCAGCTCCCGCTCGCTGATACGC
The DNA here is from genome assembly GCA_034679905.1 of Methanomicrobiales archaeon. Taxonomy (GTDB): domain Archaea; phylum Halobacteriota; class Methanomicrobia; order Methanomicrobiales; family JACTUA01; genus JASEFH01. The sequence goes on from JAXDAH010000110.1 coordinate 4,342, forward strand.
CCGATGCGGTGGTAATCGACGAGCATCGCATCCCCCGCCTGCGAGGAGAAGAACGCTGTCATGAAACTGACGCCGCTCTCCGGCGGGAGATGGGCGAACGAGGTGATCGGGCGGGCGGCCCGGGAGATGCGCTCGGTGAACTGCAGGGCCATCAGGATCTCGGCGGCGACCACACCGAGGATGACCACCGGCACCGTCTGCAGGAGGAGCAGGGCGGCGTGGGATCCCGCATCGGCGAGCAGCGTCATCCCTTCTCCGGGTCCGCCCTGCGATGCGGCGGGCTACACAGATATGCTATAGTAGAAGCGGGGGGATGGCGCCCCCTATCGGGGAGGGCCTCTATCATACCCTCTGCGAGAGCGCTCCGTGCGGACAGGCGAGGATGCACTTCCCGCAGAGGACGCAGCGCTCCTCGCGGAGACAGACGTGCCAGTCGGCATCGTAACTGAAGACGTCCCGCGGGCAGACGCTGATACAGGCCCCGCAGTCGATGCACTCCTCCTCGTCCCGGAGGATGGCATCCTCGACCACCCGCACCTCGGCGCCCATCGTCTCCATCTTCTCGCGGAGCATGTCCGCCTGCTTGTCCGGCACGTCGATCAGCACCTCGCCGGAGGTGGAGTCGATGTTGGCGCGGTCGATGCAGATCAGCACCCCTGTCTCCTTGACCATCCGTGCGATGATCGGTTCGCGGATCTGCCGCTTGGAGAACTTCACCAGGAGTTTCACTACGGTTCCCTCCTGCCGATGAGTTTGCCCAGATCGAGCGCCGTCAGCATCCCGACCACCTGATCGCCGCCGTCCACGACGGGGAGCGCGCTGATGTTGTTCTTCTTCAGTTTATGGGCTGCAACATCCACAGCCTCGTCGAGGGTGGTCTTGATCACCCGCCGCGTCATGATATCCTTGACTTTGTGGAGCGTGCCGGGGTGCAGCACCGCCTTCGAGACATCATAGGTCGTAACGATCCCGACGAGCCGCCCCTCTCGGTCCTCCACGGGTATGTGGTTGGTCTCGCCCTTGAGGAGCTTCTCGGCCGCAGTGGCGATCGCGTCGTCTTCGAGCACGCTCACCACTTTGCGGTCCATGATCTCCCGCACGCGGGGCGAGCGGGTCGTCTCCCGCATCGGTCGCGAGACCTTCCGGCCATCGATGCGGCGGGTGGGGAGGGAGAGCGTGAAATCGCCCTTCTCTATCCAGCGCTTCAGCTCTTCCGCCACCTCGCGAGCCTTGCGGAAGCTGGAGAGCGAGGAGGTCTTCACCTCCTCGCCGTTCAGCTCGATCCGCCCGCTCTTCAGTTCCGCGTAGGTCACCGGGCGGAGAGAGGGGCGGTCGCGCTGGGGGATGCCGTAGTCGATGATATTCGTATGGATGTCCGCGTCAGTTACCGCCGTACTCCGCACGATGTCGAGATCCAGGACCGGGATGGGCACGCCCACGCCCATGTAGAGGGTGACGCCGTAACCGTGCAGGACCGCCGCCCGCATGAACTCCTGGCGCATCTGCTTCATATCGCCGCTCACCATCAGCGTCCCGAAGGCGCTGCCGGGGGAGTGCTGGGTGCCCTCCCCGACGATCATCCCCTCCGACCCGCCGAGGAAGATGGGAACCCCCCGCCCGGTGGTGCGGAGTGCGGGATCGTTGGAGATCGGGGAGAGCACGCCGGCCCCGGAGTAGGTGATGTTGCCGCAGTGGGGGAGGAGCATCCCCATGTAGGTGAAGAGCGTGCGGTCGGTGGAGTTGGTCGCGGCATTATAGCGCTGGTAGGCGTTTCTCGGGTTGCACATGATCGCCTGGTTGAGATCCTCGATCTGGATCTCGGTCGTGATCGTGCGGCGGGGATAGCAGTCCGTGCCCCTGGAGATCGCCCGAAGCTCCACCACGTTGCCGGCGACGAACTCCTCCAGCACGTGGGCACCGCCATAGGTGTCTTCCCGGGTGGTGGACTGCTGGGTGGCCCCGAGGTAGGCGTCGACCGCCGCGATCCCTCCGTAGGCCTCCACGTCGTTCAGCCAGAGCCGCTCCATCTTGATGGGCGGGTCCGCATGGCCGAAGTTGAAGAATGCGCCGGACGAGCACATCGCCCCGAAGGTTCCGGTCGTTACCACGTCCACCTCGCGAAGAGCCCCCTCCTCACCAAGCTCACGCACCAGGAGGGGCATCTCTTCTGCCGTCACGACGCGGGCGCTCCCCTCCTGGATTCGCTGGTTGATGAGCTCGATGGATTTATCCATATCGTTGTATAGTGAACGGTATTACTTATAGATGTGTCCATCCCGCCAGGCAATACAATCTATTTAACCCCGCGCGGCGTATATACTATATGAATATCCGGGCAGCCGTCGAGGAGCTGGAGCGCATCGCTCCGCCGGACCTGGCGGAGCCGATGGATGCGGGAAGGATCGGCCTCATCATCGAGGGGCGCGAGGAGATCGGGCGGGTCGGCTGTGCGCTGGATGCCACGCCCGCCGTCGCGGAGGCGGCGGTCCGCTCGTCTCTCGACCTCCTGGTCGTCCACCACACCCCCCTCTTCTCCCCCACGACCACGGTCCGGGGCTACCTGGCACGGGCGGTGCGACCCCTGCTCTCGGGCGGCATCAACCTCTACGTGCTGCACACCAACTTCGACCGCGCTGCGGGGGGCATCAACGATACCCTTGCCTATCTGCTCGGGCTTCGGAACGTGGAGCCCCTCTCGATGGGCTGTATCGGCGATGCGACCCTGCCGCTCTCCGGGATGGTGCGGCGGCTGGAGGGCGGGGTGCGGATCTGGGGCAACATTGATAGGGTCCAGAAGCTTGCAGTGGTGGGCGGCAGCGGATTCGATCCGGCCCTCCTCGAAGAGGCTGCGGAGCGGGGCGCGGATGCCTTCCTCTCGGCGGAGCTGCGCCACCACGTGGCCATCGCGTCCCCGCTCCCCTGCATCGAGTCCACGCACTATGCCCTGGAGGTCCCCGGAATGCGGGCCCTTGCCCGCCGCATGAACTGGGAGTTCATCGATGAGTCACCAAGTATCCGTTACCAGGAATGACCTGTGGAAGCGCCTCAGGAAAGAGAAGAGGCTCACCCCCGAGCTCGAGGGCGAGATCGGGATGAGGTTCGGCGAGCGCGGCAGAAAGGCGATTGCCACTGTAAAAGAGGGACGGGTGAAGCGCTACTGCGACTTCTTCGTGGTCGTCGGCTACCACGACGAGTACGTGGTGGAGGAGGACTTCTGCAGTTGCCGCGACTTCCTCTTCCGGGGAAAGGAGTGCTCGCACATCCTGGCCGTCGCGATCGCCGAGGCGACCGGCATGTACGAGACGTTCGCCCTCTGGTACGTGGACGCCCTTGAGAGCGAGTCGCCGTAGCAAACAATTTTTATCACTCAAATGTTAATATAAGTGATAAATCAGGGATTTTCCATGCTCGAGGAAGAATACCAGCTCGACTATTTCCGGGACCAGGCTCTTGTGCGGAAGGTCTGCCGATCCTGCGGCGCCGCTTTCTGGACCCGGAACCCGGAGCTTGAGATCTGCGGCGACGCTCCCTGCGAATCCTATCGCTTCATCGGGAATCCGGTCTTTGCTCCGCATACGCTGGACGAGATGCGGGAAGCGTTCCTCTCCTTCTTCGAGCGGCATGGCCACGCACGGATCCCTCGCTATCCCGTGGCGGCACGCTGGAGGGACGACATCTACTTGACGATCGCCTCCATCGCCGACTTCCAGCCCTATGTGACGAGCGGGGAGGTGCCGCCGCCGGCCAACCCGCTCACCATCTCGCAGCCCTGCATCCGATTGAACGACCTGGACTCCGTCGGACGCTCCGGGCGGCACCTGACGCTCTTCGAGATGATGGCTCACCACGCCTTCAACACCGACGAGAAGGAGATTTACTGGAAGAACGAGACGGTCGCTCTCTGTGACGAGTTCCTCGCCACCATCGGGGCGGACCTCTCCAGGGTCACCTACAAGGAGCATCCCTGGATCGGGGGAGGGAACGCCGGCCCGAGCGTGGAGGTGCTGATCGGGGGCCTCGAAGTTGCCACGCTCGTCTTCATGTACCTGGGGCGGACGCCGACGGACTACCCTCCCCTGGATCTCGGCGGCGAGCGCTACTACCCGATGCGGACGCGGGTGGTGGACACCGGCTACGGGCTGGAGCGGTTCGTCTGGGCCTCGAGCGGCGCCCCCACCGTCTACGATGCGGTCTTCCCGGAGGTCGTCGGACGGCTCCGCCACGCGTCCGGGCTCGCCGATCGCCTGACGGACCAGGAGTACGAGCGGATCCTCTCCCTCTACGCCCGCCACGCCGGGCTGATGGACATATCGGGCGAGAACATCAAGGTGCTCCGCAGGCGGGTGGCGGATGCGGCCGGCCTGGATCTGGAGACCTTCCACGCGCTGATCACGCCGATCGAGCGGATTTATGCCATCGCCGACCACACCCGCTGCCTCGCCTACATGCTGGGGGACTGCATCGTCCCTTCGAACGTGCGGGAGGGCTACCTCGCCCGCCTGGTGCTCCGCCGCACCCTGCGGATGATGAACGAGATCGCGCTCGAGGAGGACCTGGCGGACCTGATCGAGGCGCAGATGCGGAAGGCGGATCTCGAATCCTTCGACCAGGATCTGGACGTGGTGCGCGAGATCGTGGCAAACGAGGTGGGGCGCTACAGGGAGACGCTCACGCGGGGGCGGCGCATCGTCCAGAAGATCGCCGCCCAGTACCGGAAGCGCGGCGAGGCGGTACCGACAAAGGATCTGATGGTACTCTACGACTCCCACGGCATACCGCCGGAGATGGTCCAGGAGATCGCGGCAGAGGAGGGGGCCGAGGTGAACCTGCCCGCCAACTTCTACTCTCTCATCGCCGAGCTCCACTCTGCTGCTGCCGTGTCGGAAGAGGACCCGATGGCGAAGTATCGGGAGCGGGTGGCCCATCTCCCGCCGACGAACCAGCTCTACTACGAGCAGCCGGTCGACATGGAGTTCGAGGCGGTGGTGCTGGACTACTTCGACGGCTATGTCGTCCTGGACGCCACGCTCTTCTATCCCGAAGGGGGCGGCCAGCCCTCCGACACCGGTACCCTGATCACGACCGACAGCGTGCTGCGGGTGGATGCCGCGATCAAGCTCGGGAATGTGGTCCTCCACCAGGTGCAGGGCGGTGTCCTGCAGCGGGGCGAGCGGGTCAAGGGACTGGTCGACGAGGAGCGGCGCCGATCGCTGATGCGCCATCACACCGCCACCCATCTGCTGCTGCGGGCGGCTAAAGAGGTGCTCGGCAGCCATATCCATCAGGCGGGAGCCCAGAAGGGGAGCGAGAGTTCGCGCCTGGACATCCGCCACTTCCGGCACATCTCCCCCGAGGAGCAGAAGCGGATCGAGGTGGTCGCCAACCAGCTGGTGATGTCGGATCTGCCGGTTTACATCCGCTGGGAGGAGCGGGTGCGGGCCGAGCAGAAGTTCGGGTTCGACCTCTACCAGGGGGGCGTCCCGCCGGGGCAGATGATCCGCGTGGTGCAGGTGGACGGCGAGGTGCAGGCCTGCGCCGGCACGCACTGCCGGAGCTCCGGGGAGGTCGGCGCCATCCGGATCCTCCGGGTGGAGCACGTCCAGGACGGCGTGGAGCGGCTGGAGTTCGCCGCCGGAACGGCCGCCATCTACCAGATGCAGCGGCAGGACGAGCTGCTGGCAAGTGCGAGCGCGGCGCTGTCCGTCCAGCCCGAGCACCTCCCGGCAACCGCCGAGCGGTTCTTCAACGAGTGGAAGGAGCGCGGAAAGGAGATCGAACGGCTGCGGGAGCGCCTGGTCGAGCTCTCCGTGCAGCAGATGCTGGATCGAGCCGAGAACCTGGGGGGCACGCCTGTCGTCGTGCGGACAGGCGACCAGCCGTCGTCCATGCGGGACCTGGTGCTGCTCGGGACCCGGATCGCGGAGAGCGGAGGCGTCGCCCTCCTCATCGGCGTGGACGATCGGGTGAACGTGGTCGCGGCCTCGGGAGATCCGCGGGTGAGCGCGGCAGAGATCGTCCGCCCCGTCTGCGAGGCGGTCGGAGGCAAGGGAGGAGGAAATCCGCGGCTGGCGCAGGGGAGCGGTGCGGATGCCGGCGGGGTGGGCCGGGCCGGGGAGATGGGGCGGGCCCTGATCGAGGAGCGTCTCCATGGCTGAAAATCTGGTCGTATTGAAGCCCGGCGACGACCGGGCGCAGAAGATCGCAAAGGCGATCTCGAGCAAGACGGCAAACGACATCTTAACGCTGCTGCAGGACGGGGGGTATACCTCCAGTCAGATCGCCGAGAAACTCTCCCTTCCGATCACCACCATCCAGTACCACATGGAGAACCTGCTCGATGTGGAGATGCTGGAGGTGATCGAGAAGCGCTGGAGCCGCAAGGGGCGCGAGGTGAAGGTGTACGGGCTGCGCGACCAGCTGGTGATCGTGGCGCCGCAGGCGACGGATATCCGCTCCCTGCTCCTGAAGTACGCCTCGCTCTTCTGCTGCCTGGTGGCGGCGAGCATCGTCGCGTTTGCCGTCGCGTCCCTCCTTCCCGGGGCGGATGTCATGCCGCAGAACTTCGTGGAGAAGACGGCTGCGCCTTCGGAAGACCGGCTCCTGGGCGCGGCGGCGACCTCCGAGCCCGACGCCGCATCCCCGATCAACCCCTATCTATCCCTGATCCTGTCGTTCTTCGTCGGGGGCGTGGCGGTTCTTACCGCCCTCATCCTCTACGAGCTGCTGGTGCGGCGGCGGGCGATCCGGGGTTCGGCCTGAAAATTGGTCCGCCTCCTTTTTTTGCGCCCTGTTGAAAAACCCTTCGGCAACTCTTTCGATCCTGGGGTTGTTTCATCGATGGTCCGATTCTCCCCTCCCCGCGGCCGGAACGGGCCGCCCCCTCCCCTCGGTGAGGGGAAGGCTAGTGCGATAGGACTGCAGGGGACGGGGAATTCCGAAATCTCTCTATCGCTCGACCGTGCGGGAAGCGTCTCGTCCCTCCGAGAATACCAGAAAGCCGTCAACCCCGACGAGGATTTCAACAGTGCACAGATCGCTGCTCTTGCCGTGGCACCCTAGCGGATGCCGATCTGTCGCGGATCGTGTCGCGGCAGGGGGAGATGAGTCACACTCTCCCTGTTCTGGCAGCATCCTGCCGAAGTGCAATTGAGCAAACTCTTGGATATGATGATTGTGGTGACAAAACGGCGGCGTCCGGTTACAGGATGTGGGCTTACCTCCCGTCCAGGCTATCGTACTGGCGGGGTGGGGCACGGTGACGTAGCGCTCCCGGATCTGCCTCCCCGGAGGGCATCGTACCAGCGGGGGTGGGGGCACGGGGGGAGGGGGTTCGCCCCCCCCGCTAGAACCCCCTCCCCCCCCTGGGCGAGAGGCCTGGCTGGGTGAGCACGAGGTGGCGGCTGCGCATTGCATCCTGATCGGGTTGGGCTGGTCCTCTCGGTATCTGCATGCGATCTACATGGTCGAAAGAGTCTAATGCGAAACGAGGTAGGCAGAAAAGAGGTCGAAATGAAAAAAAGGCCCGGATCACAGCAGCTGAATGAAATTCTCCAGGATCCGCAGCCCCGCCGCTCCGCTCTTCTCCGGGTGGAACTGTACGCCGTAGGTCTGCCCGCAGCGGACCGAGGATGCGAAGGGGCAGATGTACTCGGTCGTGGTGAGGGTGTAAGCAGGAGCCGTCTCTGCGTAGTACGAGTGAACGAAGTAGACGTACTCGTCCCGGGAGATCCCCTCGAAGAGGGGGTCGTCCTCCTCGACGTGGACGGTGTTCCAGCCCATATGCGGCACCTTCATCCCGGGCGCCATCGGAAATCGCCGAACGCTCCCTGGAACCAGACCCAGCCCCGCATTGCGCCCGTGCTCCTCGCTCTCGTCCATCAGCATCTGCATACCCAGGCAGATGCCGAGGAGAGGCACGTCCTCCGCCGCCTTAACCACTGTCGACTTCAGATCCCCCAGCATCTCCATCCCCTCGCGGAATGCACCGACGCCGGGCAGGACGATCCCGTCGGCTGCCTCGATCTGCGCCTGCTCTGCGGTGACGACGACGCTGGCTCCGGCCCGCTCCAGTCCCCGCTGCACGCTCCGCAGGTTGCCCAGGCCGTAGTCGATGATCGCCACCCTAGCCACGGGAATTTCCTCCGCGCTGCCGCCAGAGCCCTTCTCGGGACCATTCAGGGGGAAAACCTCGGGACGCGCGATATGCCTCAAGCCGCTCCTCCCAGGCCTCCCAGAGGTCGGGGTACAGCTCCCGGATTCGCTCCATCACAGCCATATCGCTTGCCGGGCACATGAAGCAGCCGATCCGGTCGAGCCCCTCCGCGTAGAGGCGGTTGAACGGTGCATCCTGGCTGAAGAGGTAGAGCCAGACGTGCAGGGCGGTCCAATGCTGGAGGGGCGCGGCAGCCAGCTGCCGCGGGACCTTCGGGTTTCTCCATACACGCCTTGACGCGGCCCGCTTCATCGACTCGTACTTCCTCTGGCCGATGAAGGAGAGGCACTCCCCGAAACGCTGCCCGATCAGCTCGTTCACCGGTACGAGCTTGCAGACCGCACAGCACCAGCGGGCATCGATCGCGGGCGGTCCCTCGCGCTCGAAGTTCTCCCAGAACTTCCCGCCGTGGCGGGCCACCTCCAGCGGGAGCCCGTAGCGGGCTGCCACCTCCTCCACGTTGGCGATGGTCTCGGGAAACTCGAGACCGCTGTCCGCGAAGATCAGCGGGACCTTCCCGATCGCCTTCTGGACCACCAGCAGCACGGCGAGGCTGTCCTTTCCCCCCGAGTAGGAGACGCTGGGCGGCAGGGGATGTTTATCTGCCGTCTCCCGTACGAACTCGACCCCTTTTCGCTCGTACTCGGCGAGCACCGCAGCGTTGGCCTCGACCGCCTTCTGCCAGGTGGCCGCAGCGGGGACACAGGGGGTGACGGGATTCTTCCGCGTCCGCACCACGGAGCCGCGCTGCATCTCTCTGGCCTCTGCTGCCGTGACCCGAGCCCGCCCGACCCCGGCGGGCTCGCCCGATCTCCCGATCAGGAACACCTCGTCTCCGGCGGCAACGGCGTCGTCGATGGCGACAAGCCCCGGGGCCAGGAGGCTGGCCCCCTCGCGGATGGAGGGGACGGCGCCGTCGTCCACCAGCACCACCCGCCGGGTGGGCTGCATCAGGACGAGGGCGGACACTCTCGGGATCGCCTCCCACCGTCTGCCCTCCGGCAGGTATCGAACGGCGCCGACCACGGAGCCCCCGACGATCACCTCCTCCATCCGGTCCGCGTCCGGCACCTTGTTCAGCAGCGCCAGGTGCCCCGGCGGTATCAGCGGAGCCCCGAAGTAGTCGGCATAGATCCGGTTGATACGTTCGATATCCGACGGGAATGCCGGCCGGATGTCTCCCGGCGGTGTCAGGGGCACCTCGCGCGATGCGGCCTCGCAGGAGCAGCGGCGCGCGAGAACCGGCACGTGGCAGGTGTCGCACCAGTGCAGGTGGTTCTTCCCGAGAAAAGGGCGCTGCATCTGTCAGTACATATAGGGCCGACCAGGTGATAACCTTGATCCTGCGGTTCTCCCGCCTGTGCGGCGGATTGAACGTATTATACAGGGAATCGCAGTGTCACGTAGGACGGGATAGCGCGCCGGATGCCGATCGGATCTCTGTTTGAGTACGGCTTGCCCGAATGCGGTGGTTACAACGGAATATTTTAAACTGTCAGGATATGTAATTATTAATCATGAAAGACACGACCGGCAGAATGGGAACGATCACGCTTTTGCTTTCTGCCGGTCCATCCTCTTCTATCCGATGGATGTGAGCTCGAACTATGGAGATACTAGAACTGTTCAGGGTGAATCCATGATTCCATTTGTCGTGACGGCAGTGTTTGCATTCCTGGTCTACCTGCTGCTGACGGCCGGCAGCGGCGATATCCTCGTCTGGTCCCCGTCGGAACTGGCGATGGGGCTCCTGCTGGCGCTGCTGGTCGCAGCGGCTTCCCGGACCTTCTTCGCGGGAAGGAGGGACTACCGGATGGCGAACCCGCTGCGGTGGCTTCTGCTTCTCTTCTACCTGGTGCCCTTCTTCCTGGAGATGGCCAAAGCCAACCTGGACGTGGCTTACCGCGTCATCAGCGGGCGCATCCGCCCCGGCATCGTACGGGTGAGATCGGGCCTCGCGACGGACCTGGGAGCGGTCATGCTGGCAGACTCGATCACCCTCACCCCGGGGACGCTCTCGGTGGACATCGACGAGAAGGAGAACGACCTCTTCGTCCACATCATCAACATCCCGCCGGGCGAGGAGGGGAAGGATAGCGTTGAGGCCGGCGACCTCTTCACATTCACCGACATCCCGGCCTGGATCCGGAGGATCGCCGAATGATCGACCCCTGGTTCCTGGTGGCGATGGCCATCGTCGCCTTCATCGCCCTTGCCACCATCCGCCTTGCCGTCGGTCCGACGGCGGCCGATCGCGCGGTCGCCCTGGATACGGTCAACACCTTCGTCGTTGCCATCCTGATCCTGCTCGGCGTTGCCTTCCGGCAGTTCATCTTCGTCGACGTGGCGATCGTCTATGCACTTCTCTCCTTCGTCTCCACCATCTTCATCGCCAAGTACCTGGGAGGTGAACTGTAGTGGAGCTGCTGGACATCCTCCTGATCCTGCTGCTGGCCATCGGGCTCTTCTTCAACGGGCTCGGCGTGCTCGGGCTCCTGCGGTTCCCGGACGTCTACACCCGGCTGCACGCGACCACCAAGGCGACCACGTTCGGTTCGATCTTCACGTCCCTGGCCGTGGTCGTCTATGGGCTATACAACCTCTATCTCTCGGCAGACGGACAGTATCTCACCCTCTCCCTTCACACCCTGGTGGCGGTCTTCGCCCTCGCGATCACCAACGCCACGGGGGCGCATGCCATTGCCCGCGCCGCCCACCGCAGCGGAGTGCTCCCGAGCCCCGCGGTCGTGGATCGCCTTGCGGAGGTGAAGCGATGATCGAGACCATTCTCCACGTGCTGGTGTTGATCGGCCTTCTCATCTCCGCTGCCCTGATCTACTGGTTCCGGGATCTCCTGGCCGCCGCCATCGCCGCCGGCCTCTTCAGTTTCCTGGTATCGGTGGAGTTTTACATCCTCCAGGCGCCGGACGTGGCGATCGCCCAGGCCTCGATTGGGGCCGGCCTCACCACCGCGATCTTCATCCTTGCCATCCGTGCCGTGGGGCGGGAGGAGGTGAGCCCATGACCGCCAGAACCGTTGCGGTCGCCCTCACCATGCTGGTCCTGGCGGGTGCGTTCTTTGCCGTCGCGCTCCAGCTGGAGTTCGGGGCTCCACCTGCGGCGGACGTCGACGACTACTACATCGAGCACGGGCAGGAGCAGACGGCGACCAACAATATCGTCACGGCGATCGTCTTCGACTACCGTGGCTTCGATACGCTCGGCGAGGCAACCGTTCTCTTCACGAGCGTGCTCGGTGTCGGCATCCTCTTCCGGCGGCTGCTTGCGGGGGAGGAACGCGAGAATGCCGAGGAAGGCGACACGGGAGGTGAACCCCATGCAGATGAGTAAGATCGTCCGCACGGCGGCGAACCTGCTCTACCCGTTCATCCTGATCTTCGGGTTCTACGTCATCATCCACGGCCACTTGACACCCGGGGGCGGGTTCCAGGGCGGAGCGGTGATCGCCACCGGTACCGCCCTCGTGCTCATCGCCCACGAGTATGGCTCCATTTCGAAACGTGTCTCGAAAGAGGGAATGAGCGTCCGCGAGTCTTTCGGGCTCCTCCTCTTCCTCGTATCCGCGCTCGCCGCGCTCGCCGTAGGCGGTGCGTTCTTCGCGAACTGGCTTGCAAACAGCGGCATCGTCCTGTTCGGCTATCCCGTAGCTGCCGGCCCGAATCCCGGCGATCTGCTGACAGGTGGCATCCTGCCGATCATGAACTTTGCCGTCGGGCTGGAGGTGTGGGGAGGCCTCTCCCTGATCATCCTCTATATGCTTTCCAGCGTCTCCAGGGGGGAATCCTAGATGCTCTACAACCTGCCTCTCATCACCGTGGCATTGCTCGCCCTGATCGGGCTCTTCACGATTCTCACCCGGAGAAACCTGGTGAAGATCCTGCTCGGGCTCACCGTGTTTGAGTCCTCGGTCAACCTCTTCCTGATCACCCTCGGCTACCGCGAGGGAGGGATTGCGCCGATCTACACCAGCGCTCCCTCCACGTTCATGGTGCTGCCCACGGTGCAGGCGCTGACGCTCACCTCGATCGTGATCGGCGTGGCAACGAGCGCGATGCTCCTCTCGTTCGCGATCATCGTCTACCGGCGATATGGAACCGTGAATACGGATGAGATACGGAGGCTCCGCGAATGAATGGGGATCTGATCGTCCAGAACGCACCGGCGTTCCTCATTGCCGTGCCGCTCCTGGCGGCGTTTTCGATGCCCCTCGTGGGAAGGATCAGCCGCTTTGCCCGGAACCTCTGGGCGGTACTGGCGATGGCTGTAACGGCCTTCTTCGCCGCCGTGCTCGCGTATTCGGTCTACACGGCGGGAACAGTGATCTACGTCTTCGGGGCAGCGGCCCCGCACCTGGCCATCCCTATGGACTCGGGCGGCATCCCGATCCGGATCGTCTTCACGATCGATGCGATGGGCGCTCTTATGGAGCTTATCGCCGCTATCGTGGGGCTCTCGGTGATCCTCTACTCCCTCGCCGGCGACAGCGGACGCTCCCGCCTGGAGAACTACTACACGCTCTTCCTGCTGATGATCACGGCAGTCTTCGGCATGGTCTCCACAGGCGACCTCTTCAACTTCTTCGTATTCCTGGAGATCTCCGCCCTCGCTTCGTCGGCGCTCGTCGCCTACAGAATCGACCACGGACGCGCGGTCGAAGCGGCGATCAAGTACGCCATCCTCTCCACGCTGGGCGCCCTCCTGGTGCTGGTGGCGATCGGGATCTTCTACGGCCAGTACAACATCCTGAATATCGCCGCCATCGCCTCCCGAATGCAGTACACCCTCCTGGACGAGATCGCCCTGGCACTGCTGGTGGGTGCGCTCGCCATGAAGGCGGGGGCGGTCCCGATGCACTTCTGGACGCCGGACGCCTATTCCATGGCCCCCTCGTCCGTGACCGCGATGCTGGTCGTGACCAGCCAGGCCAGCCTCTACGGTCTCTTCCGCGTCATCTTCAGCCTGTATAGCATAACCCTGAATGCGGCCACCGTCGGCTGGATCGTCATCGTCCTGGGGGTGCTCTCCATGGTAGTGGGCGTGACGATGGCGCTGCCGCAGAAGGATGTCAAACGGCTGATGGCCTACCACGCGATATCCCAGACCGGCTACATGCTGCTCGGCGTCGGCGTGGGGATCGCCGTGCTCAACGATGCGGCAGCGCTCTCCGCGTTCGGGTTCACGGCGATGTCGGGAGGGATCTTCCACATCTTCAACCATGCGATGTACAAGGGGCTGCTCTTCCTGACCGCGGGGGCGATCATCTACCGCGTCGGCCACCAGGACATGAACCGGATGGGCGGTCTCGGGCACACCATGCCGTTCACCATGGTCTTCTTCGTCATCGGCGCGCTTGCCATCGCAGGGATTCCCCCGTTCAACGGGTTTGCCTCGAAGCTGCTCATCTATGAGTCGGTCTTCCTCTTCAATCCGCTCCTATCCATCATCGCGATGGTGGTATCGGTACTTACCCTCGCCTCGTTTGTCAAGGTGTTCCACTCAATCTTTATGGGTCCCCGGCTCCCAGAGTACACGGAGGCAAAGGAAGTTCCGCTGCCGATGCTCGTCGGGATGGGGATCCTGGCCGCGGTCGTGATCGTCTTCGGGATCTTCCCGGAGGTGGTGGTGAACGTGCTGATCGAGCCGGCCGCCCGCGCCCTGGTGGACCAGGGCGGTTACATCGCCACCGTGCTGGGAGGTGCCTAGGATGGCTCTGGAGACCGTGCTCGAGACGGGCTATGGATTCTGGGACCCCCTGGTCTGGATCCTGGCCATCGTGATCGCGAGCCTCGTCGCCTACCTGATCTGGCGGACCGGGGAGAAAGGATACAAGCGAGGAACCGCACAGACCCAGCCCTTCCTCTCCGGCAACGTCCAGCCGGAGAAGGGAGACATCCATATCCGGGCGGGGAACCTCTACTGGGGTTTTGTCGAAGCCCTGGCAGACTACTACCGACGAACCGTCCCCGTGCATACGGGCGTGCTGAACGACTACGTGCTCTGGTTCCTCGGGATCACGGCACTCATCATACTGATCATAGGGCTGATTCCATGAAATCACTGCGATCGTTCAAGAAATCGCTATGGGTCTACCACTTCAACTCGGGCTCCTGCAACGGCTGCGAGATCGAGATCGTCGCCGCGATCACGCCCCGCTACGATCCCGAACGGTTCGGGATCCGGCTGGTCGGATCCCCGCGGCACGCCGACGTGATGCTCGTCACCGGGCCCGTGACTCGCAAGATGGAGCCGATGCTCCGACGCGTATACGCCCAGATGCCCGACCCGAAGATGGTGGTGGTGGTGGGGGTCTGCGGCTCGTCGGGGAGCCCGTTCTACGAGTCCTACAATCTGGTCGGCCCCGTGGATCAGGTGATCCCCGTGGACGTCTACGTGCCGGGTTGCCCGCCGCGGCCGGAGGCGATCCTGTACGGCGTGGTGAAGGCCGTCGAGAAGCTGGAGCAGATGGAGGGGAAGGCATGAGAGAGAGAGTGCTGACGCCGCAGGAGATCGTGGCAGAGTTCCAGAAGCGGTTCGGCGCGGGCCTCCGCAG
>JAXDAH010000111.1:0-17447 GCA_034679905.1 Methanomicrobiales archaeon
GGCGTGGAAAGGGCATTCACATCGGCTACAGCCTGATCCTCTCCGCCACCTTCATCTCCTTCATCGGCATCGCCCCGGAGTTCTCCATCCTTGCCATCTTTGCCATGCTCGCGGCGCTCGGCCACGCGACCTTTCACCCATCGGCGCTCGGCAGCGTGGGCGCAGTGGCAAGCGACGTTAACCGCGGACGTCTGATGTCTTACTTTGTTGTGGGTGGAAACCTCGGCTACGCCGTCGGGCCCCTGCTTGCCGGCGCGGCGGTGGCCGCGATGGGACTGCAGGGGCTCCTGTTCCTGCTGGTGCCCGGCTATGCGATGGCACTCCTGCTCCGCTACATCCTGCCCGTCGCGGCATCCGATCGATCCGCGCCGGTACACCCGAACAGCGATGCGCCGACTGCGCCGATCCGCCCCGTCCCGATAGCCATCCTTCTCCTGGCGGCAGGATTGCGTGCCTGGGCTATCTTCGCCGCGGTCGCCTTTCTTCCGACATATCTCGTCCTGCAGGGGTTCGATCTCGTTGCAGCGAACACTCTGATCTCTCTGATGCTCGTCGCCGGTGTGGGAGGACAGGTCTTGGGCGGCACCCTCTCGGATCGCTACGGACGAAAGGAGTTCTCCATTCTCGGGCTCGCGCTGGCAATACCCGCGTTCCTGCTCTTTATCTCAACAGATGGTATTGTATCTGTCATCTCCATGCTGATATTCGGATTCCTCCTCTGGTCCACGTTCGCCGTAACCGTCGCCATGGGGCAGGAACTCCTGCCGGGGAATATCGGGCTCGCCTCGGGGCTCACGCTGGGGCTTGCCGTCGGGGGAGGCGGTATCGGCGTCGCCATCACCGGATCCCTTGCCGATTGGATCGCCCTGGATACTGCACTTGCTCTGTTGGCAATCCCGATTGCCGCCTCTCTCCTCCTCTTCTTCATCCTTCCCTATCCCTGGAAGGCCCTGAAGAAGCCCGTTGCCTGAAACAATCTGCCGTTATACAACGCGCGGATACATCTCCGGTGTGGAAAGTTTTTATTAATCTGCCAGCGCAAAGAGTCCACAACGGATGCCCGTTGAGGCGAGAGTGCCGGGAGACCGAATGAGGGGATTCCATCTCTCTCAACGGGTGCAGTGGACGGGAGCTGCAACATGAATCGTGTGGAGATCGCAGGCAGGGTCGACAGCGCAGCGGTCGAAAAGAGACTCCGAGTTCTCCTGATAGAGGACGATCCAACTTACGTCCGGTATATTTGGGAGATGCTCAGCGAGGTGCCGGGTGCGCCTTTTCTATTGCAGCATGCCGACCGGCTCTCGCAGGGGATCGCAATTCTAAAGGAGGGTGGAGTGGATGTCGTGCTCCTGGACCTGATGCTCCCCGACAGCATGCGCCTGGATACGGTCCGGACAGTCGTCGAGCAGTTCCCGCAGGTTCCCATTGTCGTCCTGACTACACTGCACGATGAGCAGACCGGCCTCGAGGCGGTTCAGGCCGGTGCCCAGGACTACCTCTTCAAAGGCGAAGCAGAAAGCCCGCTCCTATCGCGGGCCATGCGATATGCGGTGGAGCGCAAGCAGGTGGAGCAGGCACTCAAGCAGGTGAACCGCAACCTCAGTCTGATGAACAGCATCACGCGCCATGATATCCTGAACCAGCTCACCATCATACTGGGATACCTCCCGATGGCACAGGATCTGGCGTCGGATCCAGCACAGCAGGAGTACCTGAGTCGCATCACAAAGGCAGCATCCGCGATTCACAGCCAGATCGAGTTCAGCCGGGAATACCAGAACATCGGGGCGCAGTCACCGCAGTGGCAGCACATTCGGACTCCGGTGTACAATGCCCTGAACGATCTCGATATCGGGGACACCGCACTCTCGCTCGACCTGCCGGAGATCGAGGTGTTCACGGATCCGATGCTCGAGAAGGTCTTCTACAACCTGATCGACAACTCCATGCGGCACGGCGGCCACGTCACGGCCATCCGCATGCACAGCCGGGAGTCCGAGGAGGGCGTGCGGATCATCTATGAGGATAACGGCATCGGCGTGCCTGCAGGAGAGAAAGAGAAGATCTTTCGACGGAGCAAGGGAGGAGATCACGGGTTTGGGCTGTTCCTCATCCGCAACATTCTCGCCATAACGAACATCCAGATACGGGAATGCGGAGAACCGGGAAAAGGGGCGCGTTTCGAGATGCACATCCCCTTCGGCTCATATCGTCCGGCGAGACGTTGATTGTTCGAGCACCGCAGGTGGCGGTTCTCCAGGGGGGTACCGTCGTTGTTACAACGGCTCTCTCCTGCGCCGGAATCCGTTATGATTGTGCGGACTCAAGAAACCACTCAGTTATGCTGCAACTCCCCGTGCGATGCTGGCACCCCTGCGCGGTGTTGCCCGCGTTTATTCCCCGCCGATATTGACCGTTCAGGGACGCCGACCCCACTTTCTGGCCCATACGCAGGATCTGCTGTCGGGCGACTCTTCTGCAGATAGCGTGGAGGCAGGGGTGAAGAATTCCCGCCTTTCGTGACCCCTCCTTTCGATGCTCGGGCATCTTCGGGTAACCAGGAGAGAATCTGTATGCGGGAGAGCGATCTCGTGTTGAGCCAGCATCCCCTCCTATATCAATGGGATCAAAAGGAGCCACCAGCAACCATTACATGGTTCCATCGTGCCAGCGGGAGGAGCAGGAGGCGGGATGCCCCCCCTCCCCTGATGCGATGAGGGGCTGTATTCAGAGAGCGGGAGAACGGCGCCGAGACCACGAGGGGCCGCGCCGTCCTTCTATCGGGAATTTGAGAGTCTCCTGCACAGCCAATACGGAGGGATTTATCGAACGCAGGGGGGGCACGGCGAAGGGATCGCGCAGAGCCCCCATCCTGGGAAGTCGCACGGAAGGAGATCAGGCTCGGGGACAGATCGTATAACTCCTTCACTCCAAGGTGTCATACTGGTGGGGGATCAGGGGGAGGGTGTGCTCCCCCTCCCCCTTCAAACCCCCCCTCCATCGGTGCGGTAGGCTCGTATATGAAGCTGGGATCGGTGTGATGAGCATCGGATCAAGACAGAAGGATCAAGGGAGAGACGATACAACACTCATCAGGATTTCATTTGAAACATGAATCGCATTGGGGGTGTGAAGAGAGTTCCGCTCCAGAGCTCTCTTCATTCGGGATAGAGCGGGATGGTCAAAGGATGGATGAATCGGGATCTTAAGAGCGAATCTGCCTGTAGTCTCCCGATAATGCTGCCACGATGCGGTCGCGGAGAATCGATCTGTCAATCCTGCAATTGCGTGGCCGCAATTGTCTGGCCGGCTGCAACTGATATTAAAATGGGCGGGCTTAAGAGGGAATGCTCCGGCAGTATTCCGCTTACCGAGGCTAATCTGCCTGCAGGGGACCGGACCTATGCCGGCTCCTCCCGATCCACGACCTTGAAGAAGAGCTGGCAGTGGCAATGTTCCTCCTGCTCGATCTCCTCTCCGTGGTATACACACGGGCAGACGATCTCTTTGTCTTTTTCCAGGTCCCGTGTGCGGATCCGGCAGGGGCAGTACTGCTCGCCCCACTTCAGTTTGTTCCGGGCAAGCCCCCGTATCACTGCCGCCAGCTGCCTCTTGTTGGGATTCAGAAACCAGCCCTTCTCACGGGCGTAGCCCTTCGCCCACTCGTAGATGTTCTGCTCAACCTTGGACTCGAACTCAAGTTCCGGTTCAGACCTCTCATCATCTACCATGTGCCTTCCTCTACCGCCGAACTTCGATGCTAAATCGCTATGTTCTTTTAAATACTGATCGTCCTGGATCCTCCAGATAGGCGATCATCGATTCGAATACCCGTCTCCCGTCTGCAGAACCGAGGATCTCCTCTGAAGACCGCTCCGGGTGCGGCATCATCAGGAGAACGTTGCCGCGATCGTTCAACACACCGGTGATATTCCCGGCAGATCCGTTCACGTTGCTCTCGGGGGTAATCCTCCCCGCCGCATCGCAGAGCCGGAATGCCACCTGGTGCTGGCGGTTGAGCCGCTCGAGAGCGTCTTCCGCCGCCACGTAGCGTCCTTCTTTATGGGCGATGGGAATTCTCACCACTTCGCCCTCGCGGAATCTGCACAGGAACGGAGAGGCGGCATTCTCCACCCGCACGTATACCCACCTGCAGATGAACTTGGGATAGGCATTGATCGCGAACATGCCCGGGGCAAACCCGCGCTCCGCTCCGATCTGGGCCCCGTTGCAGATGCCCAGGAAGAGCCGCCCTTCACGAACATGCCTCTCCACCGCATCCATGATCGGCGTCCGTGCGGCGATGGCGCCAGCCCGCAGGTAATCCCCGTAGGAGAACCCCCCCGGAACCACGATGGCATCGTAGGCGCGTCGAAGCCCCTCCTTGTACCAGACCAGATCGGTATCCACGCCGCATACATCCTGAAGGACATGGATAGTGTCGAGGTCGCAGTTGCTGCCGCCGAACTGTATGACTGCAAACCTCATTCCCTGACCTCAATCTCGTAGCGGTGAATCACCGGGTTGGCGAGGAGGCGCTCGCACATCCGGGCCGCCTCTTCCCGGGCCGCCCTCTCGTCTGCCGCTTCCAGGGTGACGCAGAAGAGGCGTGCTGTGCTCAGGCTCTCCGTGTCAAATCCGAGACTCTGCAGGGCATGCTGTATCGCCCGCGCCTCGGGATCGAGAATGCCCTCCCGGAGCGCGATCTTGATCTCCACATCGTACTTCATTCCACTCCTCCGTTCATACCGGGCACGATTCTCTCTGCCACTGCTGCATAGGCCGAGATCACGTCCCCCTTCCCGAACCGGTACACGTCCTTGTCCATGGACTCTCCGCTCGCCGTATCCCAGAGCCGCATCGAGTCCATGGAGATCTCATCGGCCAGCACGATCTCGCCTCGCCACCATCCGAACTCCATCTTGAAATCGACGAGGGTCAATCCCTTCTCTCTGAAGTGCTCGAAGAGCAGCCTGTTGATCTCCAGGGAGAGCTCGCGCACCCGATCGAGCGCCCCTCTGTCGAGGATCTTCAGTGCCAGGATGAGATCGTCGTTCAGCATCGGATCGTGGCGGGAATCATCCTTGTAGTCGATGACGATCACGGGCGGATCGAGGGGGGTTCCTTCCTCGATCGGGTACCGCTTCACCATGGAGCCGGCGGCGATGTTGCGGACGATCACCTCTAGCGGGATCATCTCCAGGTTCCGCACCAGCATCCGGCGGTCGTCCAGCATGCGGATATAATGCGTCGGGATACCCCGTGCCTCCAGGTGCTCGAACACGTAGGCAGACACGGCGGCGTTGAATTCTCCCTTGCGGGGGATCACGTCCTTTTTTATGCCGTCGAATGCCGTGATATCGTCGCGGAACTCCAGGATCAGCCGGTCATCGCTGTCGGAGCGGTATACCGACTTCGCCTTGCCCGCATGGAGCAGTTCGCCCTTCTTCACCATCGTCTCTCCTGAACCTGTTGCGCCAGCGCTCTGATAAGCGCTTCGATACGGGGGTGGAACCAGCCCTTCTCGATGTACTGCGGATAGATGCAGAGTCGCTCCCGCAGTTCCGCATCTCCTGCGAGGATCTTCAAATCCTGGATCTGGGGCCAGGGATGCTCGGGATTCACGTAATCGATCGTGCAGGGTGATATGCCTCCGAGATCGTCGGCGCCGCAGCGGAGAAGCCGGGACGCATCGATGAGGTTGGGAGCGATCTGGACGGCAACGTCGCCAGGGAGGATCTCCCGCGCCAGCGCTATCGTCCTGCACATCTGTTCGGTGGTGGGAGGGGCGGCGGCTGCCATCGGGGTGTTCTTCTTGGCGCAGAAGTTCTGGATGATGACCTCCTGTATGTGGCCATAGCGTCTGTGCAGGTTCCGGATTACTGCGAGGGACTCTTCCCGATCGTTCTCGGACTCGCCTATCCCCACGAGAATCCCCGTCGTGAAGGGTATGCGAAGCCTTCCGGCGTCCTCGATCATCTGGATGCGAACCTCGGGGATCTTGCCGGGAGAGTTCCTGTGGGCGGGAATGCGGGCGGTCGTCTCCAGCATGAGCCCCAGACTCGCATTCACCTCGCGTAGCCTCTCCATCTCCCCAGGTGCGAGAATACCGGCGTTCGTGTGCGGCAGGAGCCCATACTGGAGAGCACGCTCGCTCATCGCATAGCAGTAATCGAGGATGCTTGCATATCCCGATGCGGAGAGCAGATCTGCAAATCCCGGTTCCTGCTCGGGGCGCTCCCCGAAGGTGAAGAGGGCCTCTGTGCAGCCCGTTCCTCCCCCCAGGCGGAGCGCCCTCTCCACGGCCTCGGGCGGGAGGATGCAGCCCTCCTGGACCGGGGTGCGGAAACAGCAGTAGCTGCAGCGGTTTCTGCACGCCGTGGTCAGGGGGAGGAAGACGTTGCGCGAGAAGGTGATAGTGCGCCCCTGCATACAGGTACCATTCGCCCCGCCGTCACTTCAAACTTTACAACCAGGGATGCGCTGGTTCGGTTCTGCCCGATCCTCGTGCGGCAGTCCCGAGAACCGCGCTGATGCCTCTGCCGAAAGAACGGGTGGGGGGATGGTCGCAAGCGTATTGCAGCGACGGTATGGCCTGGATCATCTCCTGGCCATCGATCCCGCGGGTTCGGAGGCGTGCGTCCCCTCTTCGATGCGGGGAGGGATGGTATGACGAGCGGATCGGAGCGCACCGCGGGCAGAGTGAACAGGGCCGGACGGGTATGGGAGCACGGCGGGAGTGATCCCGGCCCTTACCGCCGGGGTGAGGTAAGCCCCGATACCGAGACGCCGGTAGTCGGGAGCGGGCGGGGATGCCCGCCTGGATCGAAGGGCTCCGACTCGAAACCACCATGATGCAGCATCTGCAGGAGGCTATTAGATGCGTGGGTGAATCTACGGGGTATCGTTTCCCGCTGCGAACAGTTCTGATTTGGGGCAGAGTTGCGATCGACTCACACCCGATGTCGGGATCGACGGCAGGTGACAGATTGAACGCAGATGCACCCTTCCCGTGCCCCCTCGGTGTGAGCTCCCTGGCGGGATCGCCCCAATCCCGACCTCTCCCGCTTCATTCGCAGGTGGCGTTCCATTCGCGTCCTCCCCCTCTAGCTTCTCCCAGAAACGCGGAGATCTCCGTCGTCTCCACTCTCGACCAGGTCGCTATCACGCCCCGGACTGCCAGAAGACCGGGTCAGGCGGACGGTTATATGAATCCCCGTCGATGCCATTTTATGGCTGGGAGTGGTACCGTACATGAATGCCGGTGCACGCAGTCATCCCATTCAAACCTGAAAATCCAAAAACACGACTCTCCTCCGTGCTGAATCGCATCGAACGGGAACGATTTGCAGAGGCCATGCTGCAGGATGTGCTTCAGGCCGTCCTGGAAGGGGGTTGCGAACCGACGCTCCTGGTCACGCATCCATTCCGCGGGTGTGCCGGCATACCGGTGATCGTCGATCCTGGCGGTCTGAACGAGGCCCTGAACGCCCTGTTCCAGAAGACAACCGAACCGCTCCTGGTCATGATGTCCGATCTGCCGCTCGCCACCGGGGAGGCGGTGCGGCGCCTGATCGCCTCTCCCGCCGATATCGCGTTCGTGCCCGGGCGGGGCGGAGGTACGAATGCCATCTTTATCAGGCATCCGCGACGGTTCCGTGCCGACTTCTATGGCGCCAGCTTCCTGAAACACAAGAAGATCGCAGAAGATGCCGGCGCCCCGTACGATGTGGTCGACTCGTTCCGGTTGCATACCGATGTGGACGAGGAAGAGGATCTGGTGGAGGTGCTCATCCACGGCGGGGGAATGTCGAGGAGGTTCCTGGTGGAGTCAGGATTCTCTCTTCGCATCGAAAACGGACGGGTCGGCGTGCAGCGCGATCCCCATGAATAGGCAGCCCGAGGCGTCGATCGCGGCCACACCCTTCTCCTCGACGATCGGCAGACCGATGTTTCGCACAATCGCTGCCGGAACGCACTCGTCCGCCTCCCCCATGACCAGCTCGGCAGCGGATGCGATGCAGTCGGCAACAGCCCGCTGCGTTACGTGAAGCTCGCGCCCGAAGAGATCCCGTCGTCCGCGCTCGTCCACGACGGAGCGAATCCCGGCGACGCCGATGGCGATCCCGCTGCAGCCAAGGCGCATCGCGTGCGTTCGGGAGTCAGCGACGATCACCGCAGTCCGCACGTTGAAGCGCGCCTCAATCCCCCTGCGGAGGGATTCGGCGCTGGCATCTGGCTCAAGGGGAAGCAGCACCACGTACCCCGCCGGGGCGTTCGACTCGTCCACCCCGGCGTTCGGCAGCAGCGTCCCCCCCTTCATGGTGAGCAGAAAGCCCTCGATGCCGCCCACGATCGCATCGCTCTCCCCGAGGACCACCTCCACCAGATGCGGATCCATGTGGTACCTCACGCCCAGCTCGATGGCGCGGGTCGAAGGCCTGATATCGGAGAGCCGCACCAGGCGGTTCTCCACCGTCGCCACCGCCGACTCCGCGACGACCAGAATGTCGCCATCCTCGATACCACGGGCGCCGCTGCGGGCGGCTGCATCCGAGAGGATGCCTGCCAGGTCCTGCCCCGGTCGTACGATATCGGTCTTCAACCCGAACACGCTGAATGATTCTGTCATTTCCGCTCCTGCATCTTGGCGGCGATCCGTAGCGCATCCGCCGCCTCCGCCACGTCGTGGCTCCGCACGATGCTGGCGCCCCGTTCGACGAGCAGTGCCGTGAGCGCGATAGAACCGTGCAGCCGCCTCTCCGGCTCTCTCTGCAGCAGCTCCCCGATGAACGTCTTGCGGGAGATCGCCGCCAGGAGAGGGCGCTCGTAGCCCTCGAAGAGCGAGAAGTGGCGACAGAGCTCCCAGTCGTCCTCGCTCGTGCGATACGGCGTCCACTTCCCGATGCCGGGATCGAGGACGATCTCATCGATGCAGTATGTATCGCAGCGATCCAGCACCAGAGCGAGCGCCGCCAGTGTATCCTGGAGCCCGATGGCATCCCCCGGCTGCTGCCGCGAGGCCATGACGATAGCCGGAAGGCCGTGATCCGCCACCTGCCCTGCCAGGACAGGATCCGAGAGGCCGCAGATGTCGTTCACCGCATGGATCTCATGGGAGAGGGCGATCTCGAGCACTTCCGAGTGCATGGTGTCCACCGAGACAGTGATTCCGCTCCCGTCGAGCTCGGCGAGAGCGGCATCGATCCGCTCCCCCTCCTCCAGAACGCTCACCGGCGGAACGCCGGGAGCGGTGCTCCTGCCGCCTATATCGATCATATCGGCCCCCCTGGATACCAGCTCCACCGCCCGCTCGTACACCTTGCCGAGCGGCGTGTAGGATCCGGAAAAGAACGACTCGGGGCTGCAGTTGATCACTCCCATCAGCCGCACCGGTTCGCCGCTGCCAATCCGGATCCGGTTTATGGTGCAGGTGTTCATCGTCTCGACCTTGCCGCTCGAAATGTATTCTCCATCAGAGACGAGATGGTCATCGGACCTACGCCGCCGGGGACGGGCGATATCCAGGAGGCCTTCTCCCGCACCTCATCGAACGCCACATCCCCGCAGAGCTTCCCGTCCACATAGTTGGTCCCCACGTCGACCACCACCGTGTCCGCTCTCACCATATCTGCCGTGACGGACCGCGCCCGCCCCGTGGCGCTGACCAGGAGATCCGCCTCGCGGGTTTTTGC
The DNA here is from genome assembly GCA_034679905.1 of Methanomicrobiales archaeon. Lineage (GTDB taxonomy): Archaea > Halobacteriota > Methanomicrobia > Methanomicrobiales > JACTUA01 > JASEFH01. The sequence continues at coordinate 9,696 of JAXDAH010000111.1, forward strand.
GGCGAGATCCCTTGTTCTGCTGTGGCAGATGGTCACGGTCGCGTCCGCGTTCAGCAACAGAGCTGCAAGCGGCCTTCCCACCTCGACGCTCCTCCCGATCACGACCGCATCCATCCCGGCAGGAGCGATACCGTACTCGGAGAGGAGGGTCATGATCCCGAGCGGAGTCGCGGGCGAGAATACGGCGTGGCCGGCGAAGAGAGCCCCCAGGTTGCAGGGGTGGAACCCATCCACGTCCTTCGTCGGATCGACTGCCGAGAGGACTGTTTCCGTGTCCATATGAGGTGGGAGCGGCAGCTGCACCAGGATGCCGTCGACATCCGGGTCCCGGTTCAGGCGGTCGATGCTCGCCAACAGCTCGGCGGGCTGCGCAGTTTCTGGAATCTCCAAGCCAATCGAGCCGATACCAACCCTCTCGCAGGCGCGGTGCTTCATCTGTACGTAGAGCCGGCTCGCCGGGTCGTCGCCCACGATGATCGTGGCAAGCCGGGGTCGAATCCCGGATGCTTCGATCTCCCGGGAGAGCCTATCGAGTCTTCTTTCCGAGACTGATTTTCCGTCCAGTATCATGCCAGCTCTGGGAATATGGGGAACCTTGCGGAGAGGTCGGTCACCTCGGCATGCGACTCCTCTATCACCTTCGAGTCTTTAATATGTTTCACGACCCGGGCGATCAGCTCGCCAATCTGCCGCATCTCCTCTTCTTTCATCCCCCTCGAGGTGACGGCCGGTGTGCCGACACGGAGACCGCTCGTGACGAACGGGCTCTTGGTCTCCCGGGGGATCGTGTTCTTGTTCACGGTGATGCCGGCTTTTCCAAGAGCGGTCTCCGCCTCCAGACCGGTGATCCCGTACTCGGTGAGATCGATCAGGATGAGGTGGTTATCCGTCCCACCGGAGACGAGCCGGAGTCCGGCATCCATCAGGGTCTCGGCCATCGTCTTGGCGTTTTTCACGATCTGCCGGTTGTATTCCTTGAACGAAGGCTCGAGAGCCTCTTTCAGGCAGACCGCTTTTGCCGCGATGGTGTTCATGAGCGGCCCGCCCTGCATGCCGGGAAAGACGGCGCGGTCGACCAGTGTGGCGTATTCCCGGTCACAGAGGATGGCGCCGCCCCTCGGACCACGGAGCGTCTTGTGGGTGGTCGTGGTGGTGAAGTCGACGACACCGACGGGGGTGTTATGGATGTCGGCAGCGACCAGGCCCGCAATATGGGCGATATCCGCCATGCAGTAGGCATCGATACCCTCGGCAATCTCGGCGAACGCCCTGAAGTCGATCTCGCGGGGATAGGCGCTGGCGCCGCAGACGATCACCTTTGGTTTAGCCTTGCGGGCGAGTCCCTCCACCATGCCGTAGTCGAGGCATTCTGTCTCGAGATCCACCCCGTACTGGGTCACATGGTACATCTTACCCGAGAAACTGACCGGCGAACCGTGCGAGAGGTGTCCTCCCTGCGTGAGGCTCATGCTCATCAGACTGTCCACGCTGCACTCCATGACCGCAAAATAGATGGCCATGTTGGCCTGCGTACCGGAATGGGGCTGTACATTGGCATGTTCGGCGTTGAAGAGCTTCTTCATGCGCTCCCGTGCAAGGTTCTCCACTACATCGTAGTATTGGCAGCCTCCATAGTATCTCTTGCCCGGGTAGCCCTCCGCGTACTTGTTTGTCAGGATGGACCCCAGCGCCTCGAGCACCGCCCTGCTGGTGATGTTCTCCGAAGCAATGAGCTCCAGGCCATTGAGCTGACGCAAACGCTCCTTCTCGAGGAGATCTGCTATCTCCGGATCCGTTTCGGCAAGATAAGACATACATATAAAGATGCATCGGCAAGGTAATATTGTTTCTTTTGGCGCATACTGGCGACCAATCGGGCAGGGACGGAATTCCGGCAGATCCCATTTTTGAGTTTTCTGTACTGATTATGAAATTTTCGAAAAAATGCTGCAGGGATTCCGCGGGTTCGTTAATATTTAGTGCACAAATGGGGCGATATCACAAATCTTATAGGTTACCAGTATGATGATTATTCTTAAGGGTAGAATGGCAGCAAAAGATGCACAGATTGCTTACCTGAAACATGAACTTGAGGTTCGGGAGAGAGAGATAAAAATGTTGTCGGAAGGGGACAAGGAGCCTGGCGTTGTTGATGGGCGGATAGCGGATCTCGAGGGGAAGATCCGCGAGATGGAGGCGCTGATGAAGGGGTTGACGGAAGAACTTCTGGATCTGAAGACCATCGTCATGAAGCTGCACGCAAAGGACGAAGAGCGGCGCGCTGCAATCCAGAGGCCTGCCGCCCCTCCGGCCCGCCAGAGGCCCGCCCCGGGGGCGCCCACCGAGAAGACATCCGCCCCTGCGGGCGATCTGAAGTTGATTATGCAGGCGGACGGCACCTTGAAACCCGAAGGTAAGCAGAGAGAAGGGCTCATCGTGGCGAGTTCTCGCTACAATGCGATGCCAGCGAAGGGAAAGAACAAAGGGCGCATCGTCAGCGAAGACAGAAAGAAGCCCGACGACCTGATCTATGCCCTAGAAGAAGAAAAGGAAAAGAACGATTAGGGAGCTCACGTCTTTGCATATTACCCAGCTTGAAATTGACAATTTCAAGTCTTTCGGTAAAAAGACGAAAATTCCGTTTTTCGAGGGCTTCACCGTAATATCGGGCCCCAACGGGTCCGGCAAGAGCAATATAATCGACAGCGTGCTCTTCTGCCTGGGCCTGGCGAGCTCCCGCGGTCTCCGGGCGGAGAAGCTGACGGACCTGATCAACCTGAACAGCGGGAAGAACTCGGCGGAGGTTGCGATCCAGTTCTCGGACGGCAGCACGGTTCGCCGCAGGATAAGGCGGACGGCGAGCGGCTACTACAGCTACCATTACCTGAACGACCGGCTCTGCAAGCACTCGGACGTCACAGAGTTCCTCGCCCGGATCGGGATCAAGGCGGAAGGTTACAACGTGGTGATGCAGGGCGACATCACCCGCATCATGGAGATGAGCGATCTCGAGAGGCGCAGGATTCTGGATGAGATCGCCGGTGTGGCAGAGTTCGACACAAAGCGGGATCAGGCTTTATCCGAGCTCGAGGTGGTGAGGGAACGGATCGAGCGCGAGGAACTGCTGCTGCGGGAACTGACAGACAGATTGGCAGAACTCGAACGGGAGCGGGAACGGGCGATCGAACACCGCTCCCTGCAGGAGCAGCTGTGCCATTACGAGGGTTGCAGGGGTGCCGCTCAGCTCCGCGAGAAGGAGCAGGAGCTCGGCACCATTCGGGATCTGCTTGCCGAGCAGTCGACGGCGCTCTGCGAGGCGGACCTTCGGAGAGGTTCGAAGGAGAGCGAACTTGCAGCCCAGCGCGGACAGTTGAAGCAGATCGACAATCAGATCCAGGAGAAGAGCGGGCAGGAGTATCTGGCCCTGCTGGAACGGCTGGAGGGTGCAAAGAGTGCCATCAAGCTGGGTGAGCAGACCACCTCCCACCTCACGGAGGAGAAGGCGCGGAACCAGGAGGCCCTCGACCGCACCTACCTGGACAGCAAAAGGGCGGAGGCACGGGTAAAGGAGTGCACCGAGGCGATCCGCAATCTGGGTATCGACCGCGCGAACCTGGCAATGGAGCTTGCCACCGTGCGGGCTCAGGCCGAGAAGTGTGCGCAGGAGATGGATCGGTGCACAAAAGAGCAGGAGGATGCCCGTGACCAGCTCTTCCGTTGGATGGAGGCGGTGGAGCAGCAGAAGTCGAGGAGGGCGGACCTCCTTCACGAGCAGGATGCGCTGATCGAGCGGAGCCGGATGAGAACATCCGAATCGGAGCGCCTGACCGTTCGGCTCCGCCAGATCGCGTCGGAGATCGAGGAGAAGGAACGGCAGATCCAGGAGTCTGCACGGATTCTCGCAGAGTGCATGGCAGAGAAGGAGCGGATCGAGCGGGACATATCCGCCTCCGAGCGCGCACTCTTCGGCCAGCGAGCCAGCCAGGAGCGGCTGCGAAAGGAGATCAAGGCTCGGGAGCAGGATCTCATGCGGCTGGAGGCCCAGGCTCAGGCCCGCGGCGAGGGGGAGAACCGGGCCATCGAGGCGGTTCTCGACATGGAAGGGGTGTTCGGGACCATCGCCCAGCTGGGGAGGGCTCCGCCGGAGTATGCCCTGGCGCTCGATGTCGCGGCTGGTGGGCGGCTCTCCAACGTTGTTGTCGAGGACGACGAGGTTGCCGCATCGGCGATCCGCTATCTGAAGGAGAGCAAGCTCGGGCGCGTCACGTTCCTGCCGCTCTCGAAGCTGAAGGCGGTCACTCTCCCTCCCCTGCAGGAGAAGGGCGCGATCGATTATGCGGTGAACCTCCTCGAGTATGACAAGCCGTACGACCTGGCGTTCCGGCTGGTGTTCGGCGCCACGGTGGTGATGGACTCCCTGGACCATGCCCGCGCGCGGATCGGGAAGTACAGGATGGTCACCCTGGAGGGGGAGCTCCTGGAGAAGAGCGGTTCCATGAGCGGCGGCTACTACAAACCGCGCCGGGGGTTTGGGGTAGCCGTGGATGAGGAGATGAATCGCCTGAAGCTGACGCTCGCCGCTTCCAGCCAGGAGCTGGTGGAGTGCGAGCAGGCGATCTCGCGTCTGACGACAGAGGTGGAAGAGAACCGTGCGAAACGGACCGCGGTGGATGAGCAGATTGCGCGCCACCGCATTCTTGAGGAGGAGTATCAGCGGATCGTCGTAGCTCTGCGACGAGAGGAGGAGGAGCTCAGCACGACGATTCGGACACTGGACGGTGAGCGCAGCGGCGGTCCCGGACGGCTCGCGGAGATCGAGGGGTTTCTTGAGGAGATCGCCGCTGCGATCGCCCGTCTCACTGCCGATATCGACGGCCTCAAGGCGAAGCTGGACGACACCCATGTTCCTGCGCTCATGGAGAGGCTGGATGCTCATAAAAAGAGCATCGAGGATATTGAGCGCCGCCTGCGCAACAAGGATTCCGACATCACCGATATGCAGCGGGAGCGGCAGTACTTCGTGAAGCGGGTGGAGGAGCTCAATGCCGACCGTGCGCGGCTGCAGGATCGGAATCGTGCGATTGAGGATGAGATAGTTGCCATAGCGGCTGAGATCGCTTCGCGCAGGGGCGAGATCGGGGATCTCGAGGAGCGACAGAGATCGTTCTCACGGGAACTTGACGATCTCCGTCGGATCCGAGATGAGATCCTGCTCGCCATCCACGCGTGCGACCAGGAGATCGCGGAGCTGCATGCTGCTATGGAGCGAACCCGCATACAGATCGCCGCTCTGCAGGAGAAGGAGCGTGCGGCGGCGGCCGACGTGGAAGCGCTACGGGAGCAGGCCGGCTCGGTTGCCACCGACCTCTCGCTCGCGGAGATAACCGAGGCCATCCGCAAGACGGAGCAGGCGATCCGGGCCATCGGCGCGGTCAACATGCTCGCCGTGGAGGAGTACGACAGGATCAGTGCCCGCATCGGGGAGCGTTCGGAGAAGAAGGAGGTCCTGTCCCGCGAGAGGACCATGCTCATCGAGCGTATCGAGAAGTTCGAACGGATGAAGTACGACGCTTTTATGACGGCGTACCGTGCGATCGACGCAAACTTCCGCGAGATATTCGCGCGCCTCACGAGCGGCAGCGGTCATCTGGTGCTGGAGAACGAGGAGGATCCCTTCGCCGGCGGGCTAACATTCGCCGTCCAGCCGCGGGACAAGAAGGTCCATCTGCTATCGGCTCTCTCTGGCGGCGAAAAGTCGCTGACGACTCTCGCGTTCATCTTCTCCATCCAGCAGTTCATGCCGGCCCCCTTCTACGCGCTCGACGAGGTGGATATGTTCCTCGACGGCTCCAACGTCGAACGCATCGCGAGCATGATCCAGGAGCTGTCGGCGCACGCCCAGTCCATCGTCGTCTCTCTCCGCAAACCCATGATCGAGCACGCGGAGAGGATCGTGGGCGTGACCCTCAATCCGGACAAGAGCACGCTCGTCACGGGAATCAAGCATGGATGAGGAGCCGGTCGAGATCCTGGTTGGGATGGCCGAGCGCGGCGAGATCGATCCCTGGAATATCGATATTGTCGAGGTGACCGATCGGTTTCTCACAGAGCTGGAGCGGCGCCGTCAGCTGGATCTTCGAGTCTCGGGGAGGACACTATTCTATGCCGCCACCCTGCTCCGTCTCAAGTCGGAGTACCTGGATGTCCCGGAGGAGCCCGAGACTTCCGTCGTGGACATGGAAGAGTTCGATGAGGAGGAAGAAGAGTTCAGTTACGAGCCCGGTGGCTACTCCACTCCGATCGAGCGGCTCGAGCGGGAGATAAAAAGGAGGCTCTCCCGGAAGAACTACCGGAAGCGGCCGGTGACGCTGTACGAACTGATCAAGCTCCTGAAGACCGCCGAGAAGGAGGAGCGGCGAAGGCACCGCGTCCGGGCAATTCCAGAGGAGAACCTGATTACGACAGAGGATGTCGTCGCGACCGCACACAGCGAAGACTACCGCGAGTCGTCTGCGCGGGTGTTGCAGGGCTGCGAGGAGCTCTTCTGCGGGGATGCCGATATTACGCTCGCCGGGCTCTCGGAGAACCTCGGGTGGAGCATCGCTGACGTATACATCCCGCTCCTATTTTTGAACCTGGAGGGAAAACTGGCGCTTTCCCAGGATGCCATCTACTCGGATCTGATGATCCGGAGGGTGGACGCGAATCGATAGGAACACTTATCAGCGATATCAGCTGATAGATATGAGCACCTTGCGTACCACGAGTTTAAAAATGGGTGCCCCGGTATCCACTCCACGAGTGGTTGCCGGCGTCCGTGTGGTGACGCGAAGGTGATGAGGATGTATCGGGAACGATGCATCCTGAAAAACTTTATATGACAGGCGAGCTCATAATAATGAGTCGTTCTGACATATGCGGAGTTCGAGGATGTCCAATGTATCACTCGAATTCTGGTAGGAATCGCCACAACAGAATGTTTTCTGTTGTGGAGGAACATGCAAACGGTTATATGCAATAACAGCTAACATGTATGTTCCTGATGCTCAGATGGAGAGCCAACGATGCCGGCGAGACCGGTGTTGGTTCTGACGTTGGTACTGGCAATGCGGAAATCTATTTGACAACCGCTAGTTCCTTTCACAAGTTAACAGATCGATAGTGTGCCTACTTCAATTCTGGTTGATCCTGCCAGAGGTCACTGCTATCGGGGTTCGACTAAGCCATGCAAGTCGAGAGGGGTAAGCCCTCGGCGAACTGCTCAGTAACACGTGGACAACCTGCCCTAAGGAGGAGGATAATCCCGGGAAACTGGGGATAATACTCCATAGACTAGGGAAGCTGGAATGCTCCCTAGTCCAAAGCTCCGGCGCCTTAGGATGGGTCTGCGGCTGATTAGGTTGTTGTTGGGGTAACGGCCCAACAAGCCAGTAATCAGTACGGGTTGTGAGAGCAAGAGCCCGGAGATGGATTCTGAGACATGAATCCAGGCCCTACGGGGCGCAGCAGGCGCGAAAACTTTACAATGCGGGAAACCGTGATAAGGGAACCCCGAGTGCCTGTACATACAGGCTGTTCAGGTGTTTAAAACGCATCTGGAGAAAGGGCCGGGCAAGACCGGTGCCAGCCGCCGCGGTAATACCGGCGGCTCGAGTGGTGGCCACTATTACTGGGCTTAAAGCGTTCGTAGCTGGGTTGTTAAGTCTCTTGGGAAATCCATCGGCTTAACCGTTGGGCGTCTAAGGGATACTG
>JAXDAH010000112.1:0-2654 GCA_034679905.1 Methanomicrobiales archaeon
CGCCGTGCAGAATGTCGCCCGCACCCTGGGCGGTGCCGTGCGCCCGATCCAACAGCGGACGGCCCGTCACCTCCGCTGGCGGTTCCGCTGCACGGGGTGCGGCCGCTACTTCCGGGAAGAGGGAGTCTGCCCGATCTGTGGTTCGGTTCTTAAAAGAAAGGTTAAATAGCATGCTGGATACCTCAGTTCATGTCTACGCTTGACGAGCTGATCGAGAAATCGCGGCTTCTCCACATAGAAGGGCACAGCCCGAGCCAGATCGCCGATGAGCTCTCTCTCTCCATGGAGACGGTGACCTGGCTTCTCACGCAGCAGAAGGGGGGGGAGGTGCCCAAGGATGTCCACATCGACTGGACCGCCGTGGCGTCCGATGCCTCCCTGCTGAGCATGGCCGCCTGCATGCTGATGGAGCGGCACGCGAGCGCCGTCACCGATACGGAGCAGCGCGGGTCGGCGGCGGAAGGATCGGAGGCGGACGTGATCGTCGGCATCGCCCTGTCCGGCGTGCCCCTGGCGACGGTCATCGCGCTGCATGCGAATACCCGCCTCGGCGTATACTATCCTGCCAAACATAGCGCAAGCGAGAATCCCGTCGGATCCATCAGCGGCAACTTCGCATCCGTCATCGGCGAGCGATGCATCGTCGTCGACGATGTGATCACCTCGGGAAAGACCCTCGGAGAGGTCGTGGGGTACCTCCGCAGGCATGGAGCCATTCCCGTCGCCATCTGGGTGCTGTTCGACAAGCGCGGCATCCGCGAGATCGAAGGCGTCCCCGTCTTCACGCTATTCAGGATATCCCGTTTGGACTAGGGCTCCATTTCCACGACCACCGATAGATTTGTTTATATAGAAGTATAATTCCATTTGTAAGATACTAGGAGGAATTCTGTATGCTTGCTGGTCAACCCGTAATTATTTTAAAGGAGAATGTGGAGCGCACTCGCGGGCACGAGGCGCAGCGGACCAATATAATGGCAGCGCGTGCCATCTCGGCTGCCGTCCGCTCGACGCTCGGTCCACGGGGCATGGACAAGATGATTGTCAGTTCCACTGGGGATGTTGTGGTCACGAACGATGGAGCAACCATCCTGCACGAGCTCTCGGTCCAGCACCCGGGCGCCAAGATGGTCGTCGAGGTTGCGGAGGCCCAGGACGACGAAGTCGGCGACGGCACCACGACCGCGTGCATTCTGGTGGGCGTTCTGATGGAGGAGGCCGAGAGGATGCTCTACCAGGGCATTCATCCCACGATCATTGCCCAGGGATTCCGCATGGGCATGGACAGGGCGATGGAGGTGCTCCAGGATCTGGCAATCGCCGTGGACCCGAACGACCGGGAGACGCTCCTCAAGATGGCCGATACCGCCATGACGGGCAAGGCGGTCGAGGCCGTGAAGGATAAACTCAACAAGATCGTCGTGGATGCGGTTACGACGGTTGCAGAGGATCTGGATGGGGAGATCGCGGTCGATGAAGAGAACGTGATGATCAAGAAGCACACCGGGGAGACCATGGACGATGCCGAGCTGGTCCGCGGCGTCATCATCGACAAGACCCGGATGCTGGACCAGATGCCGCAGAAGGTCAGGAACGCCCGCGTCGCCCTCATCTCGACGCCTCTCGAGATCGTGAAGGGCCAGGTGAAGGCGAAGATCCGGATCAAGTCCGCGGACCAGATGTCGGCGTTCGGGGCTCAGGAGCGCGAGACGCTCAAGGAGATGGCCGACCGCATCATCGAGAGCGGTGCGAACGTCGTCCTCTGCCAGAAGGGTATCGACGATGCCGTTGCCTACTACCTCGGGAAGAGCGGCGTCTTTGCCGTGCAGGATATTCCCGAGAAGGACATGAAGTATGCCGCACGGGCTCTCTGCGCCAATATCGTCAACAAGCCCGACGAACTCCGCCTGGAGGATCTGGGGACCGCGGAGCTCGTCGAGGAGCTCGAGGATGCCGAGCTCGTGAAGATCTCGGGCTGCCAGAATCCGAAGACGGTCACCATCCTGCTCTGGGGCAGCACCCAGGTGCTGATCGACGAGCTGGAGCGGGCGGTATACGATGGTGTCCGGGTCATCATCGACGCCCTGGAGGATGGCAAGCTGGTGGTCGGCGGCGGTGCCGTGGAGAGCGAGCTCTTCCTGAATCTCCGCGACTATGCCACGACCGTGGGAGGGCGGACGCAGATCGCGATCGAGGCGTTTGCCAGCGCATTCGAGAGCATCCCCAAGCAGCTCGCGGAGAACTCGGGATACAACCCCATCGACAAGGTGGTGGATCTCCGCACCGCCCATGCCCGGGGCGACAAGCATGCAGGCCTGAACGTGTATACGGGCAAGATCGTCAACATGCGCGATGCAGGTGTGCTGGAGCCGCTGCGCGTCAAGACGCAGGCGATCCAGAGTGCGACAGAAGCCTCTACGATGCTCATTCGCGTGGATGATATGATGGTCTCCCAGAGGCGGGAGGGCCCCGCTGCCCCCCCGGCCCCGATGGGATAACATTCATCATCTTTTTTAACCAACACACTAAGGGATTCCAGTGGCCCGCGAGCGCTCCGATGCGCTGCGGCGCTGGAGGCCGGATGCACCAGCTCTCGAGAGGCGGTATTCGAGACCGTCGAAGGGAGGTTCTGATGTATTCTGGGCCGGGGTAGT
>JAXDAH010000113.1:0-12936 GCA_034679905.1 Methanomicrobiales archaeon
TGTATTCTGGGCCGGGGTAGTCTAGTCCGGAAAGGCGGTAGCCTCGAAAGCTACTGGTGCTCGGCACCTCAGGAGTTCAAATCTCCTCCCCGGCGTACCTTTTCTGCCCGTCGATCCGCAGCCGGCATGACCTGGAGCTGCCAATGCTGATTCTGCCCTCACGGGTTTACATGGATGGGAGTACGGCCGTCCCCGGTATGGCGTGGGAAGCGAGGTATGGCAGCGCATTCTGCCACTGTGCCCTCTTCCCTCGGCGATCCGGCTCTGGAAATTCTATGATTAGTTGAGACACTGCGTCTGTCCTCCAATCTCCTGAAAATCCGCCCTTCGAGGCTATCGTGCCAGCGGGGTGGGGGATGGGGGGAGCGGGGCGCGCCCCCCCTCTTTATTAGTGCGATAGGCTTGCATTCTGTGCAATCGGATGTGCAATCGGGCCCGGGTCCAACCCGGGTGAGGAGAGGTTCATTTTTGGATTTGTGCCGGAATAGAGACATACCCCGGTTGGAAAGATTTTCAGGATACGCTCAAAGGCGAATCTTTAAAGATCCGCATTCGCAATCTGATCGAATGCACAGATTCTCCCCCGGGCTGGTATCCGGGAACCCCGCCCTTCGGGTGATTGTGCTGTTCGGGCTGGCCGCTCTTCTGGGTGATGTCATCTACGAGGGAGCCTGGAGCGTCAGCGGCCCCTACATCCTTCTCCTGGGGGGGAGTGCGGCAGTCGTGGGATTCGTCGCCGGTGCCGGCGAGTTCCTGGGATACGGTCTCCGCCTGGCATCGGGGTACGCGGCGGACCGCACGCGGCAGTACTGGGGGATCACCATTGCAGGCTACACCATGCTCGTCGCCGTCCCGCTCCTGGCGCTGGCTGGCCGCTGGGAGACCGCCGCCGTGCTGTTCGCTCTCGAGCGGGTGGGAAAGGCGGTCCGGTCCCCGGCGAAGGATGCCCTCCTCTCCCACGCGGCAAAAGGGGTGGGGCGCGGATGGGGGTTCGCCATCCACGAGGCCCTGGATCAGATCGGCGCCATCCTCGGCCCCCTGCTCTTCACCGCCATCATCGTTCTGGGCGCCGGCGGTCTTGCCGATTACCGTCTGGGTTTCACGCTGCTCCTGGTCCCGTTCCTGCTGCTGATGGCATTCCTGCTCTTCGCCCGATCGCTCGTTCCCGATCCGGTGGGGTTCGAGGAGGCGATCAGCCGGGGAGCTCCCGCTGCACCCGCGCAGGTGCCGCCCATCTTCCCCCTGTACGCCCTCTTCACAGCCCTCTCGATGCTCGGGTTTGCCGCCTTCCCCATCATCGCCTTTCACTGGAAGCTCCACGCTGTTGTGCCGGATGCACAGATCCCCCTGCTCTTTGCCCTGGCGATGGGCGTGGATGCCATCAGCGCCCTGATCGCCGGGGCCATCTACGACCGCCGGGGGCTGTCGGTCCTTGCGGTCATCCCCCTCCTCTCCCTGCTCGTTCCGCTCTTCGCGTTCACCACCTCCCCCGGTTATGCAGTCTTCAGCGCGATCCTGTGGGGGGCGGCGGTCGGGCTGCAGGAGACGGTGCTGCGTGCCGCCATCGCCGATTACACGCATATCCAGAAACGGGGAACAGTCTACGGCATCTTCAACGCCATCTTCGGTGGGGCGTGGTTCGCCGGCAGCGTGATCATCGGACTTCTCTACGACACGGGCATCGGGTATATCCTGGCATTCGTTGCGGTTACGGAGATCGGGGCCTTTATCGCCTTCCGGAGCATACAGATGCGAACGTGAAGGCGGGAGACCGTCTGTGCAGCAGGATGGTGTGGCACCGCTGGCATGGAATCCCTCCGGATCATCGCGATACTCTTATACACGGGTCGTCATACAGAGCTATCTGGATGCGGGTTCGATCGCTCCGGAAGAGCGTGCGGATCCGCTGGCACGGTGAAGCCATGAACATCCGATACGTACCTGTACTGTTTCTTGTCCTGGCTGCCGCCCTGATGGCATCCGGGTGCACCTTCCCCCGGGGCATCCCGGGTCCGCTGGCGACGGAGGAGTTCGACCAAGTGTATCCGCTCGAGGGGATGCAGAGGCTGGATGTCGAGAACATCAACGGAGCGGTCCGTATCCGCGGATGGGAGCAACCGTCCGTATCGGTGCATGCCGTGAAGGCAACCCAGTTTGGAGAGGGAGAGCTGGACAAGGTCACCGTATCGGTGGAGACGGGCGACGGGCTGACCATCCGAACCCTGCATCCCCAGCCCCCGGCCCGGGTGTCGGTGAACTACGAGATCCAGGTGCCTCCGCAGGTCGCTGCAATCCGTATCGACTCCTCAAACGGCGAAGTGCAGGTCGAAGGGGTATCTGCGAACACCGTAGCCGCCACGTCGAACGGCAGGATCCTGCTGCGGAACATCTCCGAGAGTGTCGAGGCCCGCACCAGCAACGGGGGGATAGAGATCCGGGACATCCTCGGTTCCGTCCAGGCGAGAACGAGCAATGCACGCATCACGGTGGTAAATGCATCCGTGACCGGCGAGCTCGAGACCTCGAACGGAGAGATAGCCGCGGAGATTCGGGCCATCCCCGGGGATATTACGCTGCGGACGAGCAACGGGCGAATACGCGCCGCCCTCGCGCCGGATCTGAACGCGACCGTCGTGGCGGACACCTCGAATGCGAGGATCCAGGTTCAGGGGATCTCCCTCGAGACGGAAGAGCGGACGGACACGCATCTGCGGGGCACCACCGGCATCGGGGACGGGCTTATCACGCTGCGGACGTCCAACGGCGAGATCATCCTCTCCAATCTGCCCCTGACGGGGGTTTAACTGGATGGTCCGATGCCGGATCCGAGCGGCTGGCGGCAGTGGGCTTGAAAAAGTAGCGGTATTGTGTCCCGGAGCGGGTATCAGGGGATATGCACGTGCCGGCTCCTCCACCAGCGGTAGGCGACCAGACCGGCTCCCCCGAGCAGCAGGAGTGGCAGCAGGGCGAAGAAGAGGATGACGATGATGTCGATCATCCAGAAGAAGCCGAGGATGCCGCTGTTGATCGTGGCAACGAAGTCGTGCGTGACGCCTTCGCCCACGGGAACCGGTTCGGCGAGAGAGACGGTGATGGTGGCGAGATCGATGCGGTCGTTCAGGTAGCGCAGTCTTCCGGCAACCCGCTCGATCTCGACCTGGACGCGCTCGATCTCGGTCTGAACCTTCAGGACGTCCTCAACCCTCTCTGCTTTCAGCATGATCCGCTGGTACTGCTCCAGCTGGTAGTCCAGCGCCGTCTTTCGCGCCTGAAGGTCGATGTACTCCTCGGTCACGTCCTGCCCCCGCTCCTCCCTCGAGAGCACCTTCCCGAGGGCCGGGATCTCTCCCATCAGGCGGCTGTAGCCCTCGGCCGGCACGCGCAGCACCACCTCGGCGTAGCTGCGATCCGCGGCGTCCCTGCGTATGGACGAGGATGCGGTATAGCCCCCGCTTCCCCGGGCAGCATCCTCGAGCGCCGAGACCGCCGCCGGGACGTCCTGCACCTCCAGCTGGATCCGGGCGGTGCGGATGATCTTCTGGTTCTCGAGAGCGCCCGCTGACGCACCGTCCGGGGGTGCCTGTTCTGCCGGTGCCGTTGAGCTCTGTCCGGATCCCTGCGTTCTGTCGGACAGGAAGTCGAGCCCCCCTCCCTGGATGGGGGGCAGTGCCTTCTCGGACGATGACGCGGGGATGCCGACGCATCCGGCGGCGAGTATGCACAGCGCACACAGGAGCATTATGGGATATCTGGCATGCATACAGGAAACTCTTCGTTCGATCTTAAAAATTCACGGTTAACTACGACATTATTCGAACCTATCCAGGCAAGTCTGCCCATATGCAGCAGGGCGATCCTGCGGATGCTCCGGAGACTCTGGAGCCTTCCCGCACCTTCTGCAGCACACGTTTCTTCAGGGTTCGATACACGAATCAACACCGCTGCTCGTCCTTTCGTCCGCAGGTCATCCGTACCCGCAGCTATCGGATCTCAAACCTCGGCAGGAAAGCGGTTCGGACCTCCGGGATGCTCTATACGGATGCTGCCGCTCTCCCCCTGTATACGGTGTGGGATATAGGGCTCAGCTCGAGACGACCCAAGATAGCCATCGCCACACTTCAGAGAAGCATGGAGCCTGATGAAAACCGGGCACCGCTCCAGAGTACGTGGTCTGATCCTCGCTTCTCCAACCTGGGCCTGTCGCAGCGGTGGGGGAGGGGGTGCGCCCTCCTCCCGTCCCCACCCCGCTGATACGTTGCCCTCCAGGAGAAGGTCGGGGGCGATACTCCACTGCATCTCTCTTCTATCCTAACGATCATGGCAGCATACAGATGAGCCGGATACCGCACGGGGATGTCTCGAACCCGCTCAAAACTCAAACCCGATGAGCCCGCCCCTCCTTTCACGGGCTCATCGCACTACAGGAGAGGGGGGATCCTTCCTCGTGCGGCATCTCCGCGCCATCCACACGCGAATACCGGGGACGCATCGTATACGCTCACAACGGCCGGTCTCCCGGATCCCCATCCCCGCCCGGATCGAAACCGTGAAGCCGGGGCGGGTGTTGCGCGCCCGATTGCTGCGATCGGCACATGTATATACGCCAGGTAAAGAACGGGGTATACCTGGAAGGGGAAGCGGGAGAGGCGGCAGCGGAAGATGGACGGCATCATCGAGGTCAGGGATCTGGAGCACTGGTTCGGGGAGTTCAAGGCGGTGGACCGCATCACCTTCAGCGTTCGGGAAGGGGAGATATTCTCGTTCCTGGGCCCCAACGGAGCGGGAAAGAGCACGACGATCAACGTGCTGACCACCCTCCTGCCGTTGCAGAAGGGGGAGGTCCGGGTCGCCGGCTACGATGTCGCACGGGAGCCGGAGGCGGTGCGACAGTCGATCGGCATCGTCTTCCAGGAGCTGACCCTGGACCGGGACATGACCGTACGGGAGATCCTGGAGTTCCACGGGAGGCTGTACGGCATGCCCCGGGAGGAGCGGAGACGGAGCATCGACGAGCTGCTCCGCCTGGTGGAGCTCGAGGGGAAGCGGGACACTCTGACCAAACACCTGAGCGGCGGGATGAAGCGTCGGCTCGAGATCGCCCGGGGTCTGATGACCCGCCCCCGCATCCTCTTCCTGGACGAACCGACGCTCGGTCTCGATCCGCAGACCCGCCTCAAGACCTGGGACTACATCGAGCAGGTGAACCGGGAGGGGACCACGATCTTCTTAACGACGCACTACATGGACGAGGCGGACCACTTGAGCGACCGCATCGGCCTGATCGACCACGGGCGGATCATCGTCAGCGGCTCCCCGCTGGAGCTGAAAAACGCTCTCGGGGAAGACCAGGTCTACCTCGAGACGGATGACAACCGCCGGGCGACGGAACTCCTCCGGGCGATCGGCGGCGTCAGGAGCGTCGCCGTGAAGCAGCAGGGCATCGGCGTCATGCTCAATACAGATGGCACGCGTATGCTCCCCCGCATCATGGAGCACCTCCTCGAGAACGGGGTTGGCGTCTCCGTGGTCAACCTGAAAAAGCCGTCCATGGACGACGTCTTCGTTCACTATACCGGTAAAGCCCTGCGGGAGGTCGAATAAGTGGATCCTGGAGTCCGATGAGAGGGTTTAGAGAGATGGAGATGCGATTCCTCACCATATACTGGCGCGACATGCTCCGATACTTCCGGTTCAAGGCCCTGATCGTGACGTCCCTGGTGCAGCCCGCGCTCTGGATGGCGTTCTTTGGCATCGCCATGTCGAGCAACTTCAGCCGCTTCACCGCCGACGTCCCCCTGCCACCCGGCGTTCACGCGGTCACCTATCTGACGTACATGGGGGCGGGCATGATTGCCATGACCACGCTCTTCACCAGCCTCTACGGCGGGATCGTCCTGCTCTTCGACAAGAACTGGGGGCTGATGCGGGAGATCCTGGCGAGCCCGCTGCCGCGGAACGATATCGTCATCGGGATCGGGCTCTCCGGGATGACGAAGTCTTTCATCCAGGTCTTCGTTCTCACCGTGTTCGGTCTGCTGCTCGGAGTCGAGTTCTTCTCGGGCTACTCCACGATGGACACCCTGATCGCCATCGTCGGCATCCTGGTATTCGTGGGGCTCTTCTCCCTGGGCTTTCTCTTCCTCTCGTCCGCCATCGCCGTCACCATGGAGACCCCCGAGGGGCTCCAGGGGGTGATCACACTCCTCTCCCTGCCCATCTTCTTTGCCAGCAATGCCCTCTACCCGATCGAATCCTTCCCGGCGTTTCTGGAAGTGGTCTCCATGTTCAACCCGCTCACGTACCTCATCACCGGCATCCGCTACTTTGCCATCGGGAATGACTTCTATGCCCTGGGAATACACTATACGTTTACGCTCATGGACATCCTGGTGTCCTTTCTGGCCGTGCTCGCATTTGCCGCCATCATGTTCCTTCTCGCCTGGTGGCGGATGCGGAAAGCGGTTGCGGTGTAGGTCCGGGAGAGCGTTCGATACGGGGGGAGGGGATGGAAGCCCGTGACTGGATCAGGACTCCCGGAACGGATCTTCACCGCCCGGCACGAACCGTCGGAGTTCCCCGTAGAAGTACTCCGTCAGCGCCGGATCTGCCTGGGACAGGGCGGACCGAACAGTCTTTTTCAGCCACTCGGGAACCCCCTGACCCCTCTCCAGCGTGTTCTGGATTACGAGCACCGTCTCGTCCACATCGTAGCGACTCTTCCACGTATACGGCATGAAAAACAACCTCTGCCCGTATCCTGCATGCGGCTATTTAATGGTTCTCAGGAGCCGAACTCCGCCGGCGAGGCGCCGCACCTCATCGGGGCTTCTTGACTTCCACCCAGCGTTTGACCTGTCCGCACCGTTCGCACCGCTGCTGCCACTCGACGACGCTCGAAGAGAACTGGTCGTAGCCGCGTTTCCGCCCCCAGCGGTGCAGCCCGATCCTGCAGAGCAGCCTTCCTGCCATCCACCAATCTTGGGCGAGCCCGGTACAAATAAGTATCCTGCACTTTACGGCGCAGGACGAGCAGCAGCGTCGGATTCGATCCAGGTATATGCCGGACCACCGTTGGCTCCTGCTCTTCGTAATCAGGCCCTATCGCACCGCTGGGGGAGGAGGTTTGGGAGGGGGAGGGGGCGCACCCCCCTCCCCCCATCCCCCACCCCTGCGTGCGACACCCTCCTTCAGGAGAGGTGGGTTGAGGACGATACTTCCTGTGCCCTTACCCCTGCGATAGTGAAGGCTCGGATCCCTCCAGAGCAGGCCAATCCGTGATCCCATCCCGCTCGCGACAGGGTTGGTGCCAGGATCCAGAAAAGACCCCATCTCACCTCCTCTCCTGTTAGGGGTAGATCTCATCGAGATCATCTGGAGAAGTCGGGAGACCGGGTTGAGTCTCGGCACGGATGCAGAACCACAAATCGTATCCCCGACTTCACGGATCGCGGCATTGTCATGCGGGTTCTAACATCTCAGGGAAGTCCTTCATCTCTCCTGAATTTCCATTATATCGCACAGTCGAACCTGCTCCAGCCCTGAGATCTACGGAAGTCTCCCTCTCCGATCGTATCTTCCTGCACGGGCTCGCACACACGCAGCCCATGGTTCTTATATGTTATCCGCCGACCTTATCCCGGAAGAGTGATGCGATGGAAAGCGAGGTATACTTCGCCGATCTCCGTGCACGCAGCGCGGAAGAGAACAGGATCCACAAGCTGCAGAGGCTGTTCGATGCTGCCGGGTTCCCGGAGATCTTCAGGAGAGGCGACCTGGCGGCGATAAAGCTGCACTTCGGGGAGGCGGGGAACGACTCGTTCGTCAACCCGATCTTCGTCCGCCCGCTGGTGGACCGGATCCGGGCGGCAGGGGCGAAACCCTTCCTGACGGACACGCGGACGCTGTATGCGGGCAGCCGCTCCAACGCGGTCGATCACCTGTCGACGGCGATCGAGCACGGATTCGCCTATGCGGTGGTCGGGGCTCCCGTGATCGTCGCGGACGGACTGAGGGGCGGGCATGCACGAGCGGTTCCCATCGGAAAGAAGCACTTCGCAGATGTCCACATCGCCGGAGATATCGTGGACGCGGACAGCATGATCGTGCTCTCCCATTTCAAGGGGCACATGCAGGCGGGATTCGGGGGCGCTATCAAGAACCTAGGCATGGGGTGCGCATCGCCCGCCGGCAAGAAAGAGATGCACTGCGCCCGCGCCCAGGTGACGGAGGAGCGGTGCGGGGGATGCGGCGCCTGCGGGGACGTCTGCCCCCGGGCGGCTATTTCCATGCCGGATACGACGTCCGTTGTAGATCCGGCTCTCTGCATCGGCTGCGGGGAGTGCCTGACGGTCTGCCCCACGGGCGCGATCGAGTTCGACTGGACCGTGGACCTGCCGCCGTTCATGGAGAGGATGGCGGAGTATGCCTTCGGCGCCGTCGCGAACAAAGGAGGAAGGGTGGGCTACATCACCTTCCTCACCAATATCACCCCGGACTGCGACTGCGTCCCCTGGAGCGACGCCCCCGTCGTCCCGGATATCGGATTCCTCGCCTCGAAAGACCCCGTCGCCATCGACGCCGCCAGCATGGACCTGGTGAACGCACAGCCCGGGTTCAGGAACTCCCTCCTGCACCGCCACCACGAGCCCGGTGCGGACAAGTTCCAGGGCGTCTGGGAGTTCACGCAGGGGTGCCACCAGATCCGCTATGCCGAGGAGATCGGGCTGGGGTCGAGCACGTACCGCCTGATCCCTGTCTGATGGGGGCGTTCGACGGTCCCCCTCCTGCGGAAATATCTCCGTGCGCCCCGGAGGCGTCAGTCCTCCGGATGCAGTCTTTTAAGAAGCCAGGCCATGTTCCTCCCGAGCGTCTGCATCGTCTGGATCCCCTCTGCATCCTGCTCGACGTCGCCCGGGGCGAGCCCGATCCCCATATTCCAGTAGTTGGAACCCGGGACGATCATCTGGCTGATGAGGAAGAAGTGGTTGATAGTGTCGAAGGCGTGAATCGATCCCGCCCGACGCACGGCGACCACGGCAGCGCCCACCTTCCTCTGGAACATGTCCCCGTTTGCCCGGGCCACGAATCCCGCCCGGTCGATCAGGGCCTTCATCTCGGCGGAGACATCGGCGAAGTAGGTCGGCGAGCCAAGGATGATCCCGTCCGCCTCGGCCATCTTCTCGACGCAGGCGTTCACGATATCGTCCTCGATGGTGCAGCGGCCGTCGCCGCTGGCGGCGCACCCCATGCAGGCGGTGCAGCCGCGAACCCTCTCGCCCGCAAGCTGCACCAGCTCCGTCTCTATTCCCTCCTTCTCCAGTTCATGCAGCACGTACCGGATGAGATGGGCCGTGTTCCCATCTTTTCGCGCACTTCCGTTGATGGCCAGGACTTTCATCGTATTGCCTCCATGCAACTCCAAACTAGGTCGTGACGGCCAATAAATGTCTGGCCGACAGAGCCGGGCGCATCCGTGCAAGTCCGCAATCGAAAAGCGCGCCCGCCCTCGTCGCATGGTTAAGAAAGGTATTAATACCGGCAGTTGTACCTTTTTTTAGGATTCCATCATGGACAGTACATCGCAAGAATCCTCATATCAAGCCAGAAATTTCCTGTTTGCTCCTTTTACTTTTAGTTAGGGGACCCTGAATTCAGGTTCCCCGCATATTTTTGTTCGTTATCTGAACGAACGGCAGGTATCCATCATGTTAGGAATTGATGATCCACAGATCTGGATTGCATACGTGCTTGCCATCGGGTTCGCCCTGGGCTGCATGGTATATGGGCTGTTGAACTGGCACAACGGAGGCAGCGAGGATGGCCGTTGATACCCTCACCTTCGCCATCCTCACCATCGTCTACCTCCTGGTCACCCTGGCCCTGGGCTACCTGGGGTACAAGCACACCCGGGAAGCGGAAGACTACATGGTCGCGGGCAGGAAGGTGCACCCTGCGGTGCTTGCCCTCTCCTACGGCGCGACGTTCATCAGCACTTCGGCGATCGTCGGATTCGGCGGCGTCGCCGCACAGCTCGGCATGGGCGTGCTCTGGCTCACCGTGCTGAACATCGGCATCGGCATCTTCATCGCCTTTGTCGTATTCGGGAGGAGAACGCGGGAGATCGGGCAGCGGCTGAAGGCGGTCACGTTCCCCGATCTCATGGGAAAGTGCTACAACTCCGCGTTCATGCAGTACGCGAGCGCGCTCGTCATCGTGGTGGCGATGCCGCTCTACACCGCCGCCATCCTCATCGGGGGGGCACGGTTCATCGAGGAGACGCTGAGAATCGACTACAACCTGGCCCTGATCGGGTTCGCCGCCATCGTGGCCGTATACGTGGTGATAGGCGGTCTGCTGGCCGTGATGTACACGGATGCGATGCAGGGGGTGATCATGCTCGTTGGCATGACCGCCCTGCTCGTCTTCACGTATATCATCCTCGGAGGCGTGACGACGGCGCACACGGCGCTTACCGCCATGGCTCCGCTCGTCCCCGAGGCGCTCGCAGCCGGCGGACACACTGGCTGGACCAGCATGCCCGTGCTCGGATCCCCCCTCTGGCTGACGCTCGTCACCACCATCGTGCTCGGTGTCGGCATCGGCGTGCTTGCCCAGCCGCAGCTGGTGGTGCGGTTCATGACGGTGAAGGACACCCGCTCCCTCAACCGCGCCGTCTTCATCGGCGGACCGTTTATCCTGATGATGACCGGCGTCGCCTTCACCGTCGGGGCGCTGACAAACGTCTACTTCTACCGTCAGAACGGCATGATTGCTCTGGAGGTGGCAGGCGGGAACGTCGACAAGATCATTCCCGCCTACCTCAACGCCGCCATGCCGGACCTGTTCATCGTGCTCTTCCTGCTGGCCCTGCTCGCTGCCGCCATGTCGACGCTCTCGTCGCTCTTCCACACCATGGGGACGGCGGTGGGCTACGACATCTGGACGCACACCCGGGAGCATAAGCCGTCCCTCAAGGCGAGCCAGAAGGGGATCGTGCTGATGATCGTCGTCAGCGTCCTCCTGGCCTACGTGATGCCGGGGAGCATCATCGCGCGGGCGACGGCGATGTTCATGGGCCTGTGTGCGGCTGCGTTCCTGCCGGCCTTTGCGATGGCGCTCTACAGCAGGAGGCCGTCCGCCCGTGCCGCCAAGGTCAGCCTCGTTGCCGGAGCGGCGGCATGGTTCCTCTGGGCGGCGTTTGTCCACAGGGCGATCAGCGCGGACCTGATCGTCGCAAAGGCGCTCTTCGGGGGTCCCCTTACGCTCGGCATGCCCTGGCCGATGGTCGATCCTCTCGTGATCGCGCTTCCCGTCTCGTCTGTGGCTCTCCTGGCCGTATCGCTTGCCGAGAGGCACCTGATGACGGCCGGGAGCCGCAAAGATGCGAAGGTGCTGTGAGAACGATCCCCTTTTTATTTCGGGAGGGTTGAACTCTTTCCATGGCTCTGGAGACGGAGAAGTGTACGCCCGCGGACGACAGCATGCCCCCGCTGATCCGGAAGGAGATCCTGGATCTCCTGCGGGAGGTGCCGGGCTGGACGCTCCAGGACGGCCGCCTCCTGCGCTCGTTTGCATTCACGGACTTCCAGGAGGCCCTGCGGTTCGTGAAGGAGCTGGCGCTGCTCGCGCTGGAAGAGGGGCACTATCCGGACATCTCCGTGCGGCAGGGGCGGCTGGTGGACGTCTCCTGGTACACCTACCCCTGCGGCGGGCTGACCCGGAACGACTTCATCCTGGCTGCAAAGATGAACCGGGAGATTCCCCGCTGACCGCTTCAGTCCGGTAGCTGGAATGCACGCAGGATTCTGGAGCGGATGGTCTCTTTGGGATAGGCACCGATAATCCGGTCCACCAGCTGCCCGTTGGAGAAGAGCATGATGGTGGGTATCGCCGAGATCCCGAACCGGGTCGCGATGCGGGGATTCTCGTCCGTGTTGCACTTCCCGAAGGAGATCGTTCCGGCGAACTCCCGGGAGAGCTGCTCGATCGTCGGTCCGACCATCCGGCAGGGTCCGCACCACTCCGCCCAGAAGTCGACCACCAGTCGGGGGTGCTGGGAGAGCATCCGCTGGAACTGGGACTCCGTCACGATCATGACGCCCCCCTTCTCCTCCTTCTGTTCAAGCGACTTCTCCATCTCCTCCAGCCTCCGCTTCCGCAGGGCTTCGAGTTCATCGTCCATGCTCAGATGTGTATTCCCCTCTGATATTTATGAGTTGAGAGCGAAATCTGGGTCCCGCGGGCAGATATGCGAAAGTTATATCACTTCACATTACAATGTATATAGGCCCAAGATAGAGCGAGGTGGGGTAGTCAGGATATCCCGACGGGCTCATAACCCGTAGATCGATGGTTCAAATCCATCCCTCGCTACTCCTTTCCAACCCTTTTCGATATTTCGTGCAGCCGCCGCCGTTACGATGCCGGAAAATGAGCGCTAAAAGGTCTCCAGCTCCACCTGGTAACTGCCGCTCACGTAGTCGACAGTCCGCGGCAGACAGCACTCGCCGTGAATGCAGATCGGGTACTGGCCGGTCAGGCATCCGGTGCAGAGATCCCGCTGGTCGATGCCGATCGCCCGAATCAGCGACTCCATGGTGATATAGTGGAGCGTGGTGGCATGGATGCTCCTTCGCACTGCCTCCACGTCCTTGTCGCTCGCAATCAGCTCCTCCCGGGTGGGCATGTCGACGCCCAGATAACAGGGAGCCCGGATGGGCGGAGAGCCGATACGCACGTGTACGCCGCGGGCTCCGGCATCCAGTATCATCCCCACGATACGGCGGGACGTGGTTCCCCGCACGATGGAGTCGTCGACGAGAACGATAGATCGATCCTGGATGTGCTCCCTGATGGGGTTCAGTTTGATCCGCACTGCATTCTCGCGCTCCCGCTGGGACGGTTTGATGAACGTGCGCCCCATGTAGCGGTTCTTCA
>JAXDAH010000114.1:0-4709 GCA_034679905.1 Methanomicrobiales archaeon
AGGAGGATCCCGGCCGCATACTGCCCTCTCCAGGGATTGAAGGCGCCGTCGGGGAGGGGGACGGGCGTTCCTATCGTCACCTCCTGGCCGAACCTCCTGCCCAGCTCCGCCTGCAGCATGCGGAGCACGTCGCGATCGACGGCGCCGATCGGCACGATCCGAATAGCCACGCGACCTCTCCTGCCGCCACGGATATTATACCTTTCCCGGATCGCCTGCACCCCCACGCCTTCGGGGCATGGGGCCCGAATGGTATTTTTCTGGGAGCTCTAACCGGCAGCCTCCCCGCGCCGCACCTGCTCCTCGGTGACATCGAACTCCCGATCCGTGCCGACGACACGATATCTGCCGTCCGCCTTCACGTCGTAGGGGTTGTCCAGCGTCGAGTAGGGGAGGACGAACTCTCCATTGCGGCTCTGCTGGCGGTAGGCGAAGGTCCGCCCCGTGGGGGTGGTGAGGTTGAGCTCCACGACCCCTTCCCCGGCGACGCGGGCGCCGGGCACGTACTCGAACACCTTCACCGCCGACCCCTCGTCCGACGCAGACTCGTGAACCAGGCGGAAGTGCGTGAGCGCCGGAACCGTGGAGAGGGGCTTTGTGAACGAATTGCTCCGGACGGCCGCATGGTAGCCGGCAGCCGCATGGTCGTTGTAGCGCCGGGCCGCCTCTGCTGCCTCCTGCAGGGGCATGGAGGCGGACCGCACGAGGACGGGGCGGTTCGGGTCTGCCGCCATCCCGTACTCGACGTAGAGGGCATCCGCGGGCTCCGCCATCGATCCGTCGAAGTTCTGGAGGCGGGCGACCATGGTGGCGTAGTAGCGCTCCGTCCCGAGCGAGGTTGCCCTGTACGTGCCCGAGGGATCCTGCACCAGGAACTCCTGGACGTAGGGGGACATCCCGGCCGAGCTGTCGTACCAGGCGGCAATGGTGGCGAACCGCAGAGGGTTTGCCATCGACGTATCGGTGATCACGTACTTCGAGCCCAGGCGGTGCAGCTGCTCCTCCGCGCGATCCTCGGACTCCGCCATGAGGAATCCGGCCACTCCTGCCGGTCCGGCGGCGTTGTCCTGGAACGGATTCGTGTTGGGCATTCGCCGTGCGAGGAAGGTGATCCAGTGGCCGTAGTCCCACCAGGAGAGGATGCCGTAGGACTCTTCGGGATAGCGGAACGCGTCGCGGTCGTAGATGCCGAGGTACTGGACGCCGGGGTCGGGCGTATGGGTCTGCACCCAGGCGAGCGTCTCGTACCAGGGTTCGCCGATGGAGGTGGTGTGGGCGTGCGTCGCGCTCTGGTAGTCGTACTGGATGGCGTGCGCACAGAAGAGGACGAGCAGGACGATGGCGCCGGACATCGCCAGCGCCTTCAGGGGATCCGCTTTGCGGCCGGCGTGCTCCTTTCTATGCTTCTCCTTCCGTTCCTTCTTCGCGGCATTCCGCGCCGCTCCCTCCTCCCCACGGGAGACGAGGCTTTTCAGGTCCCCCCAGCAGTGCGCGGCGACGCCCCCCACCAGGACGGCGGAGAGGAGGGCGACGTTCACGCTCAGGTAGTACTCGTATCGCCAGTGCGACCAGGTCGCCAGGAGGATCAGGAGCGACCAGACGATGACGAACAGCCCTTCCGCACGCCGCTCCCTGTAGACCTGGACAGCGAGGAGCCCGAACCCCCCTGCCATGAGGATCAGCCCTGTCTGGAAGCTGAACCACGCCTGTCCGATCGTCCACGGGCGCGCCTCGACGATGGTCAGGACCTCTGTCGACGAGCTGAAGAAGGCACCGCTTCCGGCAGCGAACGCCTCGAACACCGCGGGGGCGGCAAGGGCAGTGATGCCTGCACCCGCCACCCCGATCCCTGCCAGGGCGAGGATGTAGTGGATCGCCCGGCCCTGGAAATAGCGTGCGAGAAGCGCGACGGCGACGGTTCCCAGGATGAGGAGGATGTAGGCAATCACGTGCCCCAGCGAGTACTGGGAGAGGGACAACCCGCTGTGCTGGATGCCGAAGGCGAGCAGCCCGACGATCCCGATACCGAACGCGATCCCGTTGAGCAGGACGAGGTAGTCGCTGGATCGGCTGGAAGCCGCATCCATCAGGCCCTGGAGGGGCGTGTACACCATCACCAGCAGTCCGAAGAGGATCATGGTGGGCATGGTGAAGAGCCCGAAGAGGTAGAGGGCGCCCGTCGCCCCGGCGAGGAGCGCCGGCGTCCGCAGGGTCTCGATCCGCCGGAAGTCCACGGGGAACCGTTGGGAGTAGCGCAGGGTAGTGATATAGCCCAGACAGAACAGCGTTGAGAAGAACGCCTCGGCGACGTGGTGGTCCACGTAGCCGAACAGGGACTTGTAGAAGAGCTGGCCGGGGACGATGGCGACCAGGGCGGCGGCCAGGAGCCCCGTCTTCCAGTCAGCGATGCTCTTCCCGATGAGATACATCGCCGGCACCAGGAGCGCGGCAAGCAGCGGGGGTATCCAGGAGGCGACCATCATGATCTCCGCCCGCGTGGCGGCGCCGCAGATCAGGCATGCGGTGGCGGCGATGAAGGGGAAGAGCGGCCCCCAGTCCACGATCTTGCCGGAGGGGTAGGCGGTCATGGGGTCGAACCAGGTGTAGCCGGGGTAGTTCGCCACCATGATCTCGATCTGCCGCAGGGTATACCAGGGATCGTTCTCGTACATCGCGACCCCCCAGGCGTGAACGACCGTGGGCATCGGGAGAAGGCGGATGCCTGCGGAGATGGCGAAAAAGATCAGAATGAGACCGATGATGACATGCTTCGTGTGATTACTGAGGAACTCTCTCTCCATAAACTCAGAAGGAACAATGTGAATCAGATCTGATAAACTGATTGATTCTCCAGTTCCGGTGCTATTCTACGGGCGAGAAGGGGGCATAGCTTCGGGACGGTTCCATGTCGGCGAGGGTACTTCCCCTTCCGATCGCGGAATTTTTTCAGACCGAAATAGGGGAGCCCTTGTGGGGCCAAGGAATACGATGACACCTCGAAAGAGCGCATGACCACGCTGCGGGAGCGGATGCGGTCTGGCAAGACATGAGGAGCCGGGCAGACGGGAACCGGGTTCTTTTCCCGGGGTCGGGATGGAAGATCTCTCTGTATCCAGAACGAGGTTCCAGCTATCGCGGGAATGGGGAACGGGAAGAGCGGTTAAAGTCCCACCCCTATCCCGAATGCTAAGGTCCGAGCCATCGGAGAGAATAGATCCCGCAACGGTCAGGATCTTCCCCCCTTGGGGGCTATCGTACCGCAGGGTGGAGGCGCGCGCCCCTCCCTTTAGAAACCCCCTCCCCCTATCGGTGCGATAGGGCCAATACCCGGGAAGCGAGGAGCGCTGGGTCTGCAATCAGCCCTCCACCCGCCCTGCTGCGATAGGCATGTGCTGGAGCGGACTCGGGAGCACTGCCTGTTGGGTTCGGGTCCGCGCCGAGCTGGACGCGGTTGTAACTTCCCGAAGACGAGATCGTCGTGGAATAGGAGTGCACAGGGATGCCCCTCCCCCCTTGATGCGATAGGGTCGATTGAGAGTCAGGACATATGAGGGTATCCATGATCGGATCTTGATCCTCCCTCATCGTACACCCTGTGTGCATCCCCCAGGGTGCGATAGGACCTGTCAGGCGAGGAGATATCGGGGAATCTTTGAAGTCGACCCTCAATCCTCCGGTCCCTTCCCCCGAACTCCGCCGGATCGCCGCTCTCGACAGACCCGGCTACGGATTCAGGTCCGCTGCGACGATCCCGCTATACACGGACTCCAGCTTCTCGACGATCGCATCCCAATCGTATTTCTGCGCCGTCTCCAGGCATGCCGCCCGGGCGGTCGCGGGGGCATCCAGGGCCATGCGGATCTTATCGCCCAGATCCTCCGGCGAGAGCGAGGAGAGCAGACCGTTCCGTCCGTCGACGAGCATCCGCGCGGCGTTCTGCGGATGGTCGACCGTGACCACCGGGAGACCGCACGCCATCGCCTCCAGCAGGGATATGCCGAATCCCTCCCGCGTGGAGGGGAGCACGAAGACCCTGGAGGCCTTCATGGCCCCCATCACCGCATCCGAGCTCTCCATAAAGCCGGTGAAGTCGACGGATCCCGACAACCCCAGGTCGCGGGAGAGCTGGACCAGACGCTCCATCTCCGGTCCGCCCCCCACGACCGCGCAGCGGGTATCCGGCAGCGTCTCGCGGACAATGGCAAGGGCCTGCAGGAGCAGATCGACGTGCTTCTCCCGGATGAGCCGTCCCACGTAGATCACGTCCGAAGAGGTATCGGCGGGGGGAATTCCCCGGATGCGGCGGAAGTCGATGCCGTTTGGCACGACCTCGATCTTTCGCCGGACGCCGAGATCGTAGAGATCCCACTGCGTCGCAGGGGAGACCGCGATGTGGTGTGTCGAGAGCGACGCCACCCGGGACTCGATCCACCTCCCGACGAAGCCCTTCCAGCCCAGGTACTCGGGCCAGTAGTCGCCCCAGACCTCGTGCCAGGTGATGACGAATGGGGTCGCCTTGAGATACGAGTGCAGCTTGACCGGAAAACTGGAGAAGTAGGGGAACGCCTGGCAGTCGATCAGATCGAATTTCTCCGAGAGCAGGGGGGGCAGCACCTGCGAACCGAAGAAGAGCGCCTCGGAGATAGACCGTTTTCCACCCGAGTAGAGGGGGCGCGGGGGGCAGACGCCGTGCAGGTTCACCCCTTCCC
>JAXDAH010000115.1:0-26247 GCA_034679905.1 Methanomicrobiales archaeon
GAAGCCTCGGTGGAGTGGCAGAACGCCTTCGCAGGTTCGTTCGTCGAGGTATGCGTATCCGCGAAGAGTGTGGGGTCGTCGAGGGCGGCGTGCGCCAGAGTAAACCGCCCCATCTTCCAGGCGGAGGCGGATTCCACGGCATAGTAAAACGTGATGGGATCTTCGGTCAGGACGAACGCAGCATCGGTGAAGACCGGGGCCGGGGTATCGAGATCCCGGCCGTGTCCCGACGTGCCGCTTCGCGGTGTGTTCAGAACGACCCCGACGAACTCGCGATCCGCCGGGTGGAACCGTGGATCTTCATCCCTGTAGAGTTCCAGAACGGCATAGTCAGACCCGGCGTACTGGTGCGTCACGAGGAGGTAGTACATCTCCCCGACCCGGAAGGGTGCAGGGCAGAACCGCTGTCCGACGAACAGGGGGTTGTCCGGATCGCTCTCCCACTCCCGCAGGTTCGTGGACGTGATCAGTCCCAGCTGGCGGTCCCGGGCGCCCTCGGTGCCGGCACCGCCATAATTGTTGACCCAGAGGTGATACACGCCGTCGACCTTCTGAATACCCCAGGGTTCTGCACCGCCGCCGGACCAGCCCGTCGCAGGCGGATTCCGGTAGACCGGGTTCGCGGGATCTTTAGAAAAGGCTTCTGCAGGGTGCGATGCGGTAGCCAGACCGACGGCGGTGAAGCCTCCGCCGTCGTATCCGCCGTATATCATGGTGTACGTGGCATCCTCTTTCCATACCATCGGACAGTAGACTTTCACGCTGTCCCATGCACCGGGATTGCCCCGGTTCAGAACGAGTGATTTTTCGCCCCAGTTCATGCCGTCCGTCGATGTACGGACGTAGATCTCCGAGGCATAGGAGGTATACAGATAGTAGATCGATCCCTCACGGTAGACGGAGCCGAATGTTTCGCCCCCGTGCAGAGCCTCAAACGGTGTCATGGGATCTATGATGGCCTTGATTACGGGCGATTCGAAATCGTCAGCGTAGATTCCCAGCCCCGACACGGAAGATGCCAGCAGTGGCGCTAGGAGGACTGCAACCAGATACTTTGCAACACTCTTCCCGGCAATCATACCCTCAGCCGCCAGTCATATCAAAGGCGAGAGAATTCCAGAATTGTGGTTGAAGATCTTCCAGCCCTATCGCCCGGGCACGAAGAGGCATGACAACATTCGCCGGAACCTTGAACGCACCACACTGCTTCGGGATATCGTGGAGAGGGGTGGACATGACAGCAGGCGGCACATCAACCATACCCTGGACGATATTCATCCGGGTTCTACAGATACCGACGAAGGCATTAATCTATTGGTCAATGTAATATTCGCGCCATGCCCCGGCGGCAGAGATGCACCAGAATCCTCCTGTATCCAGCTGCCCTCCAGACAGGCTTTGGTGAGTCATCCTGGCACGGACTCCGTAACGCTTCCATCCCGCAGGACTCCCGGGGGTCGTTCCATGCACAACCATTATCCCCCTTCTCTGCAGGATGTAGGGTATCCAACGAGCCATGAGCCGCCATGCCGCTGTCACGCTGAAACCGCTGGACGAAGACGACCTGCCCGCCCTGCATGCCATCGTCTCGGAGCCGGAGGTGAACCGCTACCTCGACCTGATCCCGCCCATCCCCCTGCAGAAGACGCGGGAGTTCGTCGCGGAGGCGACGGCAGGCGGCGGCAGGATCTGGGGCATCCGCGTCGGGGGGACGCTTGTCGGGGCCGTCGGGCTCCTCCCGGGGGAGCCGGGCACGAAACTCTCCCACAGCGCCAGCCTCTTCATCTACCTTGCCCGCCGCTGCTGGGGAAAAGGCATCGGCTCCGCAGCGCTGCAGGCGGCCCTCGGTGAGGCGGAGAGGCGGGGCTTCGAGCGGCTCGAAGCGCTGGTCGTGGAGGCGAATGTGCGGGCTCTCGCGCTCTTCCAGCAGAACGGGTTTGCGGTGGAAGGGCACCTGCGGCGCGCCTTCAAGACGGGGACGGAGTACCAGGACCTGATCCTGCTGGCAAAGTTGCTGTAACCCTCGAGCCTAGACTCCAGAACCGGGCGTGCATCCGCACCCACGATGCGATAGAGGCAGGGGAGGGAGAACCCCCACCGACTTCGTTCGGTGAAGCGAATGACGGGTGTCCCGCCCCTATGACATCCGTCGGACGCTGCAGGGAGAGGATGCCAGTTCTCTCCCCTCGGACCCCTCGCCTCAGGGACGACCGCTCCGGATGGAGGCGATACAGGATTATTCCACGAACTGGGTGTCGAAGGGATACGCATGCCTGAAATAATCCACCCCCCTCTCACGCTGGAAAGCGGTCAACCCGATCGCACGCGCATCTTCGAAGGGGGGGTCCATCCTAACGAGCGGGAGTGGGGCAGCCGGGGGATAGGAGTGCGCCCTATTCCCATCAAACCCTCTATCGTTTGCGATAGGACCGGACGGGAAGCCCGGGTATGCAATCCCAACAGAATACTCTTCCGAAGTGCCTCGAGAGCACTCCGCTCCCCGGTCTCACGCGGAATCCCTGTCGGGGGGCAGGATTGAGAGAGACCAGACCCATGCCGTTATCGACTCGACACTTCGCCGGGTAGCTCGAGCCGATCCTCCGGCTCTCATCGGTCCCCGCCATCGCAGCGATAGCCCGAGATACATGCAGCGCGCCGCTCCACCTGCAACGATTATATACTCCTGCATCCTCAACGGGGACGTGTATGGCCGCTACACGGAATTCCAGCGCGCTGCAGTATGCCGGAGCACTGGCCTTCATTGCAGGCGTTATCATCCTCATGGGGATCATCACCGCCGAGGCTACGTATCCGGGCTACAGCACGTCGCAGAACGAGATCAGCGATCTGGGGGCGACGCGTCCGCCGAACAGCATCATCGTGCAGCCGGCCGCCAGTATCTTCAATACCACGATGGTCGTCTCGGGCCTCATGATTCTAGCGGCCGCCTACTTCGTCCATCGGGGCTATCGGGATCTTCTGGTGACCGTCCTCATCGGCCTGCTGGGTATCGGCGCCATCGGGGTGGGGATCTTCCCCGGCAACACGGGAGTCCCGCACGCTCTCTCCGCCCAGATCACCTTCATCGCCGGCGGACTCTCGGCCATTGCCGCCTACCGGGTGGAGCGTGCGCCGTTCCGCTACATCTCGGTGGTGCTGGGGCTGATCGCGCTCGTCACCCTCTTCCTCGCCTACATCCTCGGCGAGGGGCACCCGCTCATCTTCCTGGGCCTCGGCGGGGTAGAGCGCTGGGTGGCCTACCCGATCGTGCTCTGGATCACGGGCTTCGGGGGTTACCTGATGGGAGATGCGGCAGGAATCGGCACGCTCTCGCGAGCGTGACAGCCAGACAGGGAAACGGATGCTATGCATCCGTTGCAGGGATGGTGAAGTAGAAGGTCGAGCCCTGTCCCGGCTCGGATTCGACCCAGATCCTCCCCCCGTGCCGCTCCACGATCCGCTTTACGATCGCCAAGCCCATGCCGGTTCCGGGATACTGGTCGCGGTGGTGCAGCCTCTCGAAGATGGTGAAGATCTTCCCGTAATAGTCTGGATCAATCCCGATGCCGTTATCCCGCACGGCGAAGCGCCATGCCCGCTCCTCGCGGCGGGCGGAGACATGAATGCGGGGCGGGACGCCGTCCTGCCGGAACTTAAGGGCGTTTCCGATGAGGTTCTGGAAGACCGCCCCCAGCTGGAGGTCGTCGGCCAGGACGATCGGGAGCGTACCGTAATCGACGTTAGCGGCGGCATCCGAGATCTGGGGCTCCAGGATGGCGAGTGTCTTCTCGAGCGCCGCCCGGCTGTCCGTCTTCTGCAGCCGGAGATCCTGCATGGTCAGACGGGAGTACTCCAGCAGATCGTTGATCAGGGCGTTCATCCGGCTGCCGGCCGAGACGATGTTGCGGATATACCGATCTCCTGGTTCGCCCAGCCGACCGCCGTATTCCGCATCCAGGATCTGGGAGAAACTCACGATGGCGCGGAGCGGCTCTTTCAGGTCGTGGGAAGAGACGTAGGCGAATCTCTCCAGGTCTTCGTTGGACCGCTTCAGTGTCTCTGCGAATACTTTTAGTTCCTCTTCCACTCTTTTACGCTCCGTGATATCCCGCACCAGAGCGACGAAGCGAGCGGCCGGAGCATGGGGATCCCCTTTGGCGGCGATAGAAAGTTCAAACCAGCGGATCTCGTTGCGTATGGTCAACGGATACATGGCTCCGGAGTGCCTCCCTGTCTGGGCGGCATCGGCGATGGCTTGCATGACGATGCCTGCGACATCCCCGGGAAGCACTTCGTTCACCGTTTTACCGATAAACTCTTCCGCAGGGCGGTAGAGCATCTCGGGGTCGGGAGCCCTGAAGGCAAAGAAGCACCCCTGGCGATCGATCTCGAATAAAAGATCCGGCAGTGCATCCAGCGTCGCATCCAGCTGCGCGTAGACATCCTTCAGCGCCTGATACGCCCGTTTGCGCTCGGTGATGTCCCGCAGGAACACCTGGACGGCAGGTCTTCCCCCGATGAACGTCCGGCTCCCCCGCCCCTCAACCCAGATCGGCACTCCATCGAGACGGAGCACCTGGAGCGGGATGATGGGGGAGACCTCGCCCGCCAGATCCTGGCGAATATTGCCCCGGATCGCATCGCGGTAGTCCGGATGCACGATGATCATGACATCCTTTCCGATCAGATCCTTGGGATGCGAGGCGCCCAGCATCTCCATTCCCGCCGGGTTGATGTAGATGATCCTCCCGTCCTGGTGCATCAGGACCCCGTCGGGGGAGAGTTCGACCAGGTGGCGGTACTTCTCTTCGCTCTCCATCAGGGTTGTCTCCAGCTGTCTGCGGGCTGTGATATCGAGCGCCATGGACTGCAGGGCCGGCTCGCCGGCGTACAGGATCGGCACGACCGATTGCTCCACCCAGCGTGTCTCTCCATCGCGCCGTACGATGCGGTATTCGATGGATCCTGCCGTGGGGACTCCCTGGAGATTTTTTCCGATGTAATCTCGGAGCCGTTCGCGATCCTCGGGATGGGCAAGGCGGAGCACATCCTCTGTCGAAAAGGAGAGGATTTCTTCTCTCGAATAGCCGCAGATCTCGAGTGCCCTGCGGTTGGCGAACACGAGGCCGCTGCGGGTGAAGATGGTGAGCGATTGGAGCGATCTGTCCACCAACAGCCGATATGCCTCTTCCAGATCGCGGCGATACGTCGTATCCCGCATGTGGACCTGAACCGCTGGGAACCCCTGGATCTCCAGCGGTGCGGCGGTCACCTCGACCTCGATCCGCTTCCCCTCCGGAAGCGTCAGGGGCATCGATAGCGGAGGGAGCGTCTCGCCCGCCAGAACCTTCTGGATATCGTCCTGGAGGGCGCCCCGTTCTCCCATCGGGAGAAGGTCAAGCACCGACCGATCTTTCATATCCTCGATGGTGGTCCCTGTCAGCCGCAATGCGGCTGGATTGGCATAGAAGAGCCGACCATCGCGATCGTGGATGACAATGGCATCGGGAGATGCCTCCACGAGGGTGCGGTACTTCCGCTCATTCTCCTGCAGTAGTGCGTTCTGCTCTCGGAGGCGCTGGATCTTCGCTTCACAGTCCGCTGTGAGCGTATCCAGCAGTTCCCGCAGCCGGGATTGCAGTGCAGGAGGAGCCTCCCGGAGAATATCTCCCAGTCGGGGATGGAGCATCTCCGCCTTCCGCTGTGTCTCCTCTGCAGGCATGGATCTAATCCCACCTCCCATTCGCACCGCATCACGTGCAGGAGAGTATGGTATTATCATGGTCGTTGGGGGTAATTGTACTTTTTCGTCGGATCGATACCGAAAAATTGGACAAAGGCTGCGAATCGGATGCCATCTCCCGATCCGGCGCATTTATGGCAGAAAGATATCTTCTCAATGGACGGCTGGCAGCGTGAAGAAGAGCGTGGAGCCCTCCCCTGGCTCGGACTCGATCCAGATCCGGCCGCCATGCCGCTCCACGATCCGTTTGCAGATGGCTAGACCGATGCCGGTCCCCTCGTACCGCTCCTGCCCGTGCAGCCGCTCAAAGATCGTGAAGATCTTCTCGAGGTACCGGGGCTCGATCCCGATGCCGTTGTCCGTAACCGAGAACTGCCACATGTCCTCTTTTTTCACGGCGGAGACGTGAATCTTCGGGGGCTCCTGCCGGCGATACTTGATTGCATTCCCGATCAGGTTCGAGAAGATCTGCTCCAGCTGGCGGGCGTCGGCCTGCACTACCGGCAGGGGATCGTGGGTAACGGTCGCCCCCTGCTCCTTGAGCAGCATGCTGATGGAGAGAAGGGTTTGCGCCAGCACTTCTTCTGTTGCAACGGGCTCCAGGACCAGGACCTGGGACGTAATTCGCGAGTGTTGCAGCAGATCGTTCACCAGCGCCTGCATTCGTCTCCCGCTATCGGTGATGAACTGGATATAGGCATCGGCATCCGGATCCAGCCTTCCGCGGTAGCGGCGCTCCAGGAGCTGGGAGTAGCTGACGATCGCCCGCAGGGGCTCCTGAAGGTCGTGGCTGGAGATGTAGGCAAATCGTTCCAGGTCTTCGTTCGACCGCTTCAGGCGTTCGGCATACTCCTGCAATGCAATTTCGGCCTGCTTCCGCTCGGTGATGTCCATGACTCCTGCCAGGGAGCCGATATAGTGACCGTTTTGATCGAGCAGTGGGGAAGCTTCAACGAGTACGTGTTTTTTTGCCCCCCGTGCGGTAATGGCTTCCAGTTCGTACTGATCCTTCACGCCTTTCTGTCGTCGTTCCATGTGCTCTCGGAGGATCTGAGCATTATGCCGATCCATGAAGGAGAAGACGGACTTCCCCACGGTCTCTTCCACGGTATAGCCCAGCATGGCCGCGAGGGGGGGATTCGCATACAGAATGACGCCCGCCGAATCGATAACGACCACCCCTTCCTGGAGAGTATCGATGAGCAACCGGTACTTCTCCTCGCTCTGCCGCAGGGCCTCTTCCGCCTGCTTGCGCTCGGTGATATCCCGGGCAATAATGGCGACCCGGATTACCGTTCCCGTGTCTGACAAAACGGGATTGACGAGAGAGTCATACCATTTATTGTTTAGAAGCTCCTCGAACCGGACGATCTGTTTCGATTCGACTGCCTGACCGAAGTATTTTCGTCGATAGACCACTATCTCCGGGGGCATCCGATCCCAGATGGATGCACCGATGAGCTTAGGCGGGCATGACCCCAGCACTTTCGCATAATTATCGTTGATATTCAGGATCGTGCCATTTACATCCAGGAGCAGCGCCATATCCGTGGGCGCGTTGAGAAGTACGCGTTCGGTCTCCAGAGTCGCCCTGAGCGCCTCCTCCATCAGCTTGCGCTCGGTGATATCCTGTATCATCGGAAGTACATATGACACCCGGCCTTCCGCATCCCGAATATACCGCACGGAGAGGTGACCCCACACGATGGCGCCATCCTTCCGGATATAGCGTTTATCCAGCTCGTACTGCTCGATCTCGCCGGCCGCGAGCCGGGTGGCCAGCCGCACATCCTCCTCCACGTCATCGGAATGGGTGAACGCCGGAAATTTCAGCTGCTGGAGTTCCTGCTCCGAATATCCCAGCATCCGGCACAACGCCTCATTGGCCCGGAGAAGCGTGAAATCGGGGAGGAGGAGCGCTGCCGGGATGGGAGACTGATCGAAGGTGCGGCGGAACCGCTCTTCGCTCTCCCGCAGGGCTTCCTCGGCCTGTTTGCGTGCGGTGATGTTCTGCGTTATACCGACGAGGCGTCTTGGCGTGTCGCCAGAATCGGCAATCGCCACACCCGCAGAGAAGAACCAGAGATCCGTGCCCGCCGTTCGATTCTGGATTCGGTATTCGAGCGAGAAATTACCGCCCGAGGCAGTAGCCTGCCCGAATGCCTGCTGTACGGCAGCGAGGTCATCCGGGTGCACCGCCTCCCAGATCTCCGCCAGCGTTGCCGGCATGGGAATATCGACCAAACGCTCGGCATTCTCCGTCCACCGGAACATCTGCCTGGGTATATCGACCTCCCACCCGAAGATGTCGGCGGCTGCGGTGGCAAGCCGCAGGCGCTCTTCGGATTCACGCAGAGCCCTCTCCACCTTCTTCCGCTCCGTGACGTCCCGCAGGACGACCTGGACGGCCGGAACACCCCGAAACTCCAGCTGGACACCGCTGGCCTCGACATCGACCGTCTTGCCGCCGGGAAACCGCATCTGCATGGTCAGAGGCGGTCCCGCCTCTCCGGCGACCAGACGTCGGATACCATCCTGGATGACCCCAAGCCTCTCCGAGGGGAAGAAGTCCAAGACGGAGCGGTCCTTCACCTCCTCCAGGCTGGAGACACCGCCCAGGCGAAGGGCTGCTGGATTGGCATACAGGAGTCTTCCATCGAGATCGTGCACGACTATCGCATCCGGGGAGAGATCGACCATGCGATAGTACTGCTCACGGCTCTCCTGCAGGGCCTTCTCCAGCTCCTTCTGTGCGGTCAGATCCGTGACGCTTGCCAGGGAGCCCGTGTATCCCCCCTCCGCATCGGTGAGGGGGGCTGCTCCAACGAGAACACGCAGCATGCCGCCGTCCTTTTTCCGCACCTCCAGCTCGTAGGCGTCCCGAAAGCCCTGTTTGCGCCGGTCTACGTTCTCCTGAACGATTGCGGCGCTTCTGTTATCGAGAAATTCGATGAACGGTCTTCCGTTCAGCTCGTCCCGAGCATAGCCTGTAAGTTCCGTTATCCGCGGGTTCACGAACCTGATGGTGCTGTCTGGATCCAGCACCAGAATCCCCTCGTGCAGGGTCTCGACCAGCGTCCGGTACAGCTCTTCGCTCTGCCGCAGGGCATCCTCCGCCTGCCGCCGTTCGGTGATATCGGAGATGGTGATGACGCCGAACCGCACCGTTCCGTTGCGATCCCGGATGGGGGCGGCGCTGATGCTAATCTGGCCGCGGGTCCCGTCGCCCCGCAGAATCTCCAGCTCCTCGTTCAGGACCTCCACCCCAGCCGTGAGCGATCGGGAGAGCGGCCACTCCTCGATCTCATAGGGGCGCCAGTCGATGTGGAACTGCCGTTCCTCCTGCGATCTTCCCCGCGGCTGGATCGAATACCTCCAGATCTCCTGCATCTTCGCATTGGCCATCAGGAGCTTCCCGGAAGGCACCTCTGCGATGATCACCCCGCAGGGCATCTGCTGGAGGACCATCTCCAGGCGCTGCCGCTCCAGGTCGACCTCTTCCATGAGGCGGATTCGCTCCTCCTCCGCCTTTTTTCTCTCGGTGATGTTACGGATCGCCCATCGGAATAGCATGGAGGTATCTTTCTGACCGCGGAGCTGGCTGACGGAGATCGAGGCGGTGAAGGGTTCGCCCTTGCATGGGAGGATAGTCGCCTCCCACTCCCGCAGAGGCTCCCCCCGCGAGAGCTTCTCGAGCCTCCCGCGGAACGAGGCGCGGTCATCTGGAGAAAGGAATGTCTCAAACGCACTCCCTGTCAGGTGTGGTGAAGGAACGCCGAGGGCTGTCCCGATTGTCACGTTTGCTTCCTGGATGACACCTTCGGCATCGGTCGTCAGGTAGCCGTCCGGTGCGAAGTGGAAGAGATTCTGGTAGCGCCGGCACTCGGCCTCGAACGTCTCCGAGACCTCACTCCGGTTCTCCAGGACACTTTCGAGGGCCTGCAGGATATGGAGGATCTCATTCTGGTTCGGCAGATCCGCTGTTCCACGGGTCACCTCCGTACGCAGGCGTGCCAGCAGATTCTGGACCGAGGTGTGGCCGGATTCCCCCCGCATCGAAACACCATCCCATGGAACTCCCGCGGAGAGGGTACCCGCTGAGGATACTCTTATCAGGATTCCCGGTACTCTTGCATATACCTTCGACTACATGATGATATCCCCACGAGAGCTGTCGAGGACCAGTAGGAGTTCGCCGCTTTCCGTCAGGAGCTGCAGCACCGTTCACATTGTCAATGATTAATTATTTATAATCAAAGGGCATACAGAGTCTCCGATGTACCTGACCGTCCTTTCACCAGCCAGAACAGGTACGCATATCATTGTATCAACCGGAGGTGCCGCAGAGCATGGTAAGCGGCACGCCGCTTACGTATAAACGACCATTTTCTGCACGTATGGCAGAAAGGGGCGTTTTTTGGAGTTCTATGAAATGGATGAGAGCATGAGTATGGAAGCAGCAACGTCACGGAGATACCAGGATGTATACGCCTGGATAGGACGGCTGCGGGACCGGAGCAATCCCGGGGAGAGGCTCCGTGCCATCGAGGCCCTGGAAGCGCTGAACGACCCCAGGGGCGTTGCACCCCTGGTAGAGGGTCTCTACGACGACGATCCCGAGATCCGGAAGCGGTCGGCACAGGCCCTGCTGAACCTCCAGAGCGTACGAGCGGTGGATGCGCTGGTCGAGCGGCTGATGGACCAGAACGAACACTGGATGACCCGGCGACTGGCTGCCGAGTCCCTGCGGAGGATAAAGGGGGCCCGTGCCCTGGAGGCGCTGGCACAGTTCCAGCCTCAGCGGGATCCTGCCGGGGTACCGACCGGGTCGGACAAGTAGACTCGGGTGAGCGCCGTCCAAGGTCCGGGGATCGTGGCCGAAGAGAAACGGAGCGAACTGCCGCCTATGCCGAAAACCGACGAAGACAGAAGAGTCCTATGGCTGCCCGCGGAGAAGGGGAGATGGTTGCTCGTCGCCCTCGGGGTTCTGATCAACCTGGCCCTGGGAAGCATATACGCCTGGAGCGTTTTTGTCACGCCACTTCGGGAGCACTTCAGTGCGACCATGGGGCATTCGGTCGCCCTGAGCGAGGTGCTGCTGCCATTCTCGATATTTTTGGTCTCCTTCGCGATTGCGATGCCCATCGCCGGTGGCTACATCGAGCGGTTCGGCCCCCGATCTATCGCAATGCTGGGAGGGATCCTGACAGGCACAGGCTGGCTTCTGGCTTCATTCACAACCTCCATCGGGATGCTCTGCCTCGTGTACGGATTCATCGGCGGCAGCGGTGTTGGCATCGCCTACGGTGTCCCCCTCGCCGTGGCCGCACGCTGGTTTCCCGACCGTCGGGGAGCGGCCATGGGACTGACCCTCCTCGGCTTCGGCATCTCCGCTCTCCTGACGGCCGGCATCGCCGCCCGCCTGCTGGTCCACCTGGATGTCCTCGCCGTCTTCCGCATCTTCGGGATCGGGATCCTCATCCTGATCCCCCTCTCCGCCCTGCCGCTCTCCCTCCCTTCTCCCGGATGGAGGCCGTCGGGCTGGAACCCGCCTCCGTCCGCAACCGGTGCGGCTGCCAACGAGTGCACCCGCCGCGAGATGGTGCGGACGCCCGCCTTCTACGGTCTCTGGACCTGCTTTTTCATCGGCTGCCTGGCCGGCCTGATGGCGATCTCCGTTGCCATCCCCGTCGGGATGGAGACCGTGGGACTGGAGTCCGGGTTCGCCACCCTGCTGGTCGGCCTGTTCGCGATCGTCAACGGCGGGGGGAGACCGCTCTTTGGAGCGCTGACCGACTGGCTCAATCCCAGGAACACCGCGATGCTCTCCTTCCTGCTGATCTGCCTGGCATCCCTCCTGCTCTGGCGCCTGCCGACGGTGCCGGTGTACATTGCCGCCTTTGCCATCCTCTGGGGAGCCCTCGGGGCCTGGCCCGCGATCGCCCCCACATCCACGGCCGCCTTCTTCGGAACGTGCGACTATCCTCGCTGCTACGGGGTGGTCTACCTGGCCTACGGCGCCGGGGCCATCGCGGGGCCCATGCTCGCGGGTTCGATCCGGATGGCAACCGGCAGTTACCTGAACGTGTTCCCCTATGTGGCGGCGCTGGCCGGATCCGGCGTCGTGATTGCATACCTGCTGATGCGGCCTCCGAAGGCAAAGGCGGCAATACGCAGGATAAAAGGATTCTGAAAGCGGATATCGTCTCCCGTTAGTCGTAGGGGATATCTCGCCCATCGTTGCCAGGATCCCGATGCAGAAAAACGGCGTCCAGCGGACGTCAGACCTTCGGACACGCAAAACCGCCAGCCCCGATGACGGTGCTCGCGATAGCGCTGTACTCCCGCAGCCGAAAAGCCGCGGCGGCCGTTCAGGATTTAATCGGGGCTCCCCAGCCGCTGCAGAAGCAGACACTGGGCCAGGATCGTCTTCTCGAAGTCCCCGAGGTCCAGGCTCTCGTTCGGGCCGTGGATGCGGGAGCGGGCGAGATCCTCGCTGCCCCAGAGCACGAACTCCGCGTCCGGCACTGCCTGCTGCAGGGTGTGGAGGAGGGGGATCGAGCCCCCGCCCCCGATCTCCTGCACGGGTCTCTCGTATGCCGTCTCCAGCGCCTCCTGTGCCGCCGCGTGGACCGGTCCGCCGCGGGGGCAGACAAAGCCGCTGGATGCCCGGAACCTCTCCACGGCCACCTGTACGCCCCAGGGAGCGGAGCGGCGGATGTGATCCATCAGGTGCTCGAGCTCGCGGTCGGCATCGGCGCCCGGAGCGGTGCGCAGGCTGATCCGAGCCCGGGCGGACGGCACCAGGATATTGGACGCCTCCCGGACGCTCGGGGCGTCGAGCCCCACCACGTCGATCGCAGGGCAGGACCAGAGGCGGGAGGCGATCGAGCCGCTGCCGATCAGCTCGACGCCGTCCAGCAGCCCGGCGGTCTGGCGATAGAGTTCGCCGGGAAGATCGGCCCCTTCCCAGGAGTGGCGGCTAAGGGCGGGGACGGCCGCATCGCCCTTCTCGTCATGGAGGCTGGCCAGGATCCGGCAGAGAGCCGTGAGGGCATCGGGGGCCGGACCGCCGAACTGGCCGGAATGGACAGCATGGTCGAGCGTGCGAACCGTGACCGTGCAGCCTGCCTCCCCTCGCAGGGTGACGGTGAGCGCCGGCTCTCCCGCGATGAGGTTGCCCATATCGGCGATCACGAAGGCGTCGCAGGCGACGAGATCCGGGTTCTGCGCAACGAATGCGGCGAGGGTGTTCGAGGCCTCCTCCTCACCCTCGATCAGCACCTTCACGCCCACGGGCGGGCGGCTCTCGAACGCCCGGATCATGGCTGCGTGGGCCAGGATTCCGCACTTGTTGTCCGCTGCGCCCCGCCCGTAGAGCCGCCCGTCCCGCACGAGCGGTGTCCAGGGATCCGTCTCCCAGCCCTGCTCCCGAGGCGCCGGCTGCACGTCGTAGTGGGCGTAGAAGAGCAGGGTCGGGGCGCCGGGTGGAGCGCGAATCTCGCCGTACACGGCGGGGTAGCCGCCCGGGACGGGGAGCAGCCGGGCGTTCGGGAGGCCGTAGGCCTGCAGGAGGTCCAGGGTCGCGTTCGCCATCCGGTAGACCGGCTCGGGGGGAAAACCGCTAAAAGCTATGGATGGATGCCGGATCAGCTCGCTCAGATCCTCGATCGCCTCGGGCGTGAGGGCATGCACCCTTGACGGGAGTGTATCCATCTGCTCAACCTGTCACACCTGAGTTGCCGGGCGTAATAAAGACGGGCCTGTTAAGAAGGGAGAGGAAGGCGAAGCGCATCCGGAACTGCTCGGGCTCCACTACAGGGCGAACCGTTTCATGCCACCGGCTTCAGAACCTGCTCTCCGACCGGTTGCCACGGACCGCCGTCGATCGACATCTCGCTCGTCCAGACGATCGCATTCGGGTCGCTGATGTCCCAGGTGAAGCGGAGCTGTGCCGGGGCATCCCGCACCGAATACAGGACCAGCCGGTCCCCTTCGATCTCTCCGCCGAACAGGAAGGAGACACCGTTGCTATCCACCCCGACTGCACGGTACTCCTGGGCGACCATATCCCAGCCTATCAGGAGGCGGGCCTTCCA
The DNA here is from genome assembly GCA_034679905.1 of Methanomicrobiales archaeon. Taxonomy (GTDB): domain Archaea; phylum Halobacteriota; class Methanomicrobia; order Methanomicrobiales; family JACTUA01; genus JASEFH01. The sequence continues at coordinate 13,843 of JAXDAH010000115.1, forward strand.
GGTCAGCATCTTCTGCCCCTGGACGTACTGATCCTGCTCGACCTCGCAGGAGAGCCAGAGCCCGTCCAGGATCCATGCGCCCGTCAACCGCCCCTCGGTCTCCATCCCGGGGGAACCCGGACCCGCCGCGTTGGGCGGGATCCCGCCGGTCCAGCGGAAGGTGCGGTTGAAGAGCGCCAGAGAGCGCGTCTCGACACCGGGCGAACAGGGGCGGGGAGTCCACTGCATGCCGGTGAAGGGGCGCGGTTCTGTTGAGCCGTTTGACATCGATCTCACCGTAGAGCTCATGAAGCCCGAATAGGTATAAACAGTTTGCGATCGGGGACGATTGCGCTGTATACCCGCGAGGTGGGAGGAAGACGGGTGGGACCTCTGCAGATCAGAGATGCCTCGGGAATATCCGAACGGTCAAAAGGATGATGCCAGGTCCTGAAGAGCTGCAATGGATATCGCCGTTCGTTTCGATAGGGACGTCGCCCTTCAGGACAGGTGCCGGGGGGACCTGCAGCACCGGGTCGGCGGACGCTGCAGGGCCGGTGATCGCCTCACCGGTGCAGAGGGCTATGAACTCTTATGAACGGCTAGGCGAGGGGAAATGTCCCGCCTGTCAAATATGATCGTCGTCGTCATCATCCCGATCGTCGTGGTCGTCGTCGCTGCCTCTTGTCGGGCTGCCCGTGGGCAGGATCCCTGCTGGCGTCGAAGTCGCCCGCGGGGTTGCGAAACCGCTCCCAGTCGGGGTAGCGGTGATGCCGGTCGCCGAGGGGGTGGCGTTCGGTGCGAGCCGGGTCAGGTTCAGCAGCGTGAAGTTCTGGGCCGTCACGTCGAAGGGCACGATCACGATCCGGCCGTTCGCCGTCTGCTCGGTATCCACGGCCGGATACTCGAAGACGTCCGGCTGGCCGGCATCCCTGTGCAGGACTGCAAAGAGCGTATCGGTGGCGACGAGGGTATGGACGGTGACCGTGACGTTGGTCGTGGTTCCATTCTCAACCGCCGTATAGCCGATGACTCCGCCGGGGTTGCCGAAGAGGTTATTATGGATCACCAGCCAGCCGCTGCCATTGCTCGTGACCGACTCGACCGCCACGGCTCCCAGAGTGGCATTGCCCGCAATCCTCTGGTCCGCGACGACGATGGCCGGCGTCACGTTCGCTGTGATGTTCTCCCCCGAAGACGGGGCTGTCACATTCTGATCACCGACCTGGGCGCAGGCCAGGCCTGCCAGGGAGACCAGTACGGCTGCCATCATTATCCAGCGCAACGATTTCATGCTCATTCTCTCCCGGTCGGGGGAAGGCGTCCGAACGAGAGACGGGCACGCCCCGTCATGGAAGCAATCCCCCTGCTCATCTCGGTCGTCCCCACAAGGGGGACCGTTGCACATGCCTGTAAGGGTTTAATAGGTTTCAGGTGCTCCCCCGTCCATGCAGAACCGGAGGTTGTGAGGAGGTCGGACGCGATGGCCGGTAGTGCAGGGGAAGTCTCCGGGACGGCTGCCGCAGAGTCTCGAGAGCAAAGGTTTAAAAAAGCCCCCGATCTCCTGCCCGACGGTGCTTGCCCATGGCCAGGATGCCCGAAGAACGCATCGAGATGCTGGAACAGTGGCACACGGTCCCGATGGCCACTGTGGGTGAGGATGGACTGCCGAACGTGACGCCCAAGTCCTGCATGATCCGGGACGAGGAGACGCTGATCTTCACCGAACTCTACTTACGCCAGACATACGCGAACCTGAAGAGGACCCCCGTCGCATCCATCATCCTCTGCGTCTGGCATCGGCGGCCGCCGTACGACGCTTACAGGCGCCGGGGGACGGATCGAGATGGTGGAGGAGGAGCCACTGATCGCGGAGATGCGGAGGCGGATGCGGGAAGGGCACACCGGGATGTTCGTGCCCCGCACGGGCGAACGGATCGCCTACGTCTTCCACGTGGACGCGATCTACGATCAGACACCCGAACCCTCGGGGGGCGGAGAGCGGATCGCGTGAGAGGCTCTGCGGAGACCGGAGAGGGTTAGGCCATCAAGTGCCGGGGCAATCGAGCAGACGCGGATACGATCCCCGGTATCCAGCCCTATTCGCTGCCATGGCAGAATAGGCTCTTCTCCAGATAGCAGAAAGGATCCATCCTCAGGGAGAGTGCGGCAATCCGATCCCGGGTCTGGAAGTAGATACGATCCGGACTTCCGCGGTCTCTGAATAGGGGGTTATCGCGCCGAGGGGGGACATTCGGTATGGTTACTCTACCCCCTATCCCTGCACTACGATGCTCCGAACGATCTCTGCGATACCTCCCCGGGCTCCAGGATGCAGAGACGATCCGGGTCGATCAGGAGCTAGTGTCTGGAGATTCGTACCCTAAATGCCATTCTCATACGATAGCATCATAGCCCGCTATTCCCGTCGATAGACTCTCTGATAGAACATCCTGCTCTCGCATGGATGCCCACGCTGGCTTTTCCATCTGCCGCCTCGGCCGACACGGTCTCGCCACATCAAGAAGGAACGGCGGAGGCGTGGTGGCACGAGCCACGCCCCGTTCCGTGCGCGAAGTTCCCGTGGCCGGCAGGAGATGATGTGGTCACGGCTTCGCCACGGCAGGCTTTCGGTTCTGCAGCGGGTGTCGTCCCGTCACTGCTCCGCAGTCGATAACGGGAATCCCCGGGCATGCCATGGAGAGATTTGCCTCCCCTACTCCACGATGAAGTCCCCGTTCATCTGGGAGGGATGGACGTCGCACTGGAAGTAGTAGGTGCCGGGCTCCTCCGGTGCCGTGAAGGTGTACTCGGTCGTGTCGGGACCGGTCACGATCTCGCCCTGGAAGATGGGATCCTGGGCCGTGGAGTTCTCGTATACGGCGAAGTTGTGCGGGATGCCGTCATCCTGGTTGTCGAAGTTGATCGTCACCTCGGCGCCTGCGGGCACCGTGATGGTGTCCGTATCGAAGGCCATATTGTCGGCCGTGAGATTCATGGTCACGGTCTCGCCGGCGCCGCCGGGCGTCGTGGTGGTGGCGGTGGGCATCGTTGTTCCGGTGGGGACGGTTGTCGTCTCCGCGGGTGTCGTTACCGTGGTGACCGTTCCCGGCGGTGTTGTTGCCGGAAGAGTGGTCGGCGAGGGGGTCACGTCCTGGCCGCCCGGCACCGTGCATCCGGCGATGAGGATCGCAGATGCCAGGAGCGCCAGGGATATCATGAGAATCTCTCTGGGTCTCATATGACGCGCATAGTACAAAGGATGTATTTCAACTTTGCCCTCGACAGGCGGGCTCGTTCCTGCTTCAGCCTCGCTCCAGGAGGGGACGAGCCACACGGTCTCCGACAGGGGGCTCTCACCCTCGAGAGATCGTGTTCAGGCCGCTCGGCGAGACCGTTCCCTCGGGCAGCAGGGTTCCAGACCCGAATAGGTCTGAACCCAGGCCCCGCCCATGCCGCGAGGCGGTGCCGTTGGCCGATGAAGCCCCAAGAGTTAAATAGCCGATAGCCGTTATCCCCGCCTTCGGGTGAACGCATGCCGTACTACTATACGGAGGGCAACTTCTGGTTTGGCGTGATCGTCGGCTGGGTTGTAATGGTCCTCTTGAACATCTGGGTCCCCGTGCTGGGGCCGATCCTGGGCGGCCTGGCCGCCGGGCTGATCGCCGGGCGGGGAGCGGGCAACGGAGCTCTGGCGGGGCTGATCGCGGGGGTACTGGGAGCCATCATCGTCGCGATCTTCCTGGTGCTCGGAATCACCCTGCTGACAGCAGGTATTGACTTCCTGAATATCGGGGGCATCCAGACCATCACCGGGCTCGCAGCATCCGTGGTGCTCTCCATCCTCGTCCTCGTCTACATGGCCATCCTGGGCCTGGTCGGCGGGGCGATTGGCGGGGCGATCCGTCCGTAATCGATAAGATCCCGAGAGATAGAGGCGACAATAGCCGGGTTACACGAGGGTGCCGTTCTGCGGACAGAAGGCCTGCGGGCGGGTAGTCGGATTGCGGATGTACTCCAGGATCCGCTCGATCGCCTCGGCGTTCCGCGGGAGGTGAACGTGGCAGTAGCGGTCGGGAGCGCAGGCGAGTGCTTCCGGATCCGCAGGGAGAATGTCGAACCCGGCCCCCATCAGGTACGAGTCCGAGTGCGGCACGACGCCGTCTCCCCGGTAGGTCAGCCGCCAGGCGCCGTCGGGAGCGATCTCCCAGGTCCTGCCCTCGAAACAGGGGAAGAGATCGGGCGTGGCCGTGCGGTTGGCGGCAAGGATCATGCGGTAGGCGACATCGTCACGGGTGCCGGCATCCCGCAGCCGGGTCATGGCGCGGCTCTTCGGGCGGAAATCCTGGACGATGGGATCCTGTGCAGGATCGTAGCCAACCGGAACGAAGACCCCGGCCAGCTGCCGGATGACCGCCTCGCCGTGCTCGGGATCGTTGAAGAGTTCGGCCATCGCGGAGCCGTTGTTCGGGGTCCCGATCTGGATCAGCTGTCGGATCGGCTCGCTGCGGGAACCGCCGTCCAGCACCTCGAGCAGGTAGCGGGCGATGACGCCTCCCATCGAGTGGCAGACCATATCCAGGGGGCCGCCGTATCCCCGCGCCTCCCGCTGCGCTGCGATATGCTCCTGCAACGTAGCGGCAACATCGTGCAGGGGCGCATCCCGCATCCCCGCATGGCTGAAGTTCCAGCACTCGATCGACTCCCGCTCCAGACGGGGAACGATCTGGTTCCAGATGCCGGGGTGGCTCTTCCAGCCGTGCACCAGGACTACGGGAACGCCTCGCGGACACATGCGGAAAAAGCGTTGGGCTTCCGACCATTTGGCAGTAGCGGATCGAACCAGGTCTTGCCAGCCTCTCTGCGAAAGTATCGAACGTGGTAGACAGGGCACGCATCGAGGTTCCCCTCGGCGGTGTATCCGACCTTCCGTCGTAGATCTCCTGCTGCGGGCGTGGGGGAAGGGGGGCTAATTCCCATCCCGCTCGATCCCCCTGAATGCGATAGCGCTAGAAGGTGGGAGATCGGTCCTGCAACAGGACCCGGAAGCTCCCCTCACGTGCGATAGGCTCTCTCCTCGCGAGACGGGTAATAGGCTGGTTGATCTGGACGAGGTAGAGCGCTGCATTCGCATACCCTCCTCCGTCGAAAATCGCGGGATACTATCGCGGCAGACGGTGATGAGGGGTGCATCCCGTCCCTTCACAGGCTGACGGGGGGGGAGTGGCATCCCTTCCGTGCGGGATTGTGGGGAGGCTTGCGCATCTCAGACCTTATCCCACTTCCTCCCTTCCCGTGCTCGAGCTCCATCCTGCCTCTCCTTTCAGCATAGGGCTACCCCGGCCGTAACGGTCCTCCGCCGTGCCGGGGAGATCGTCTCCCGTCTGCCGCTCGCGCAAGATATATAACTTGGATGGAGGGATGGGACAGCATGGAGATCGTGAAGATACCCAAGATGGAGAAGCCGGACTACGACCGGCTCATTCGGGAGAACTGCATGAGCCGGATAGCGTTTCGCGGAGAGGAATTCCCGTACATGGCCCCCTTCCTGTATGTATTCGACGGACGCTACCTCTACTTCCTGCCCACCAAGTACGGGAAGAAGATGGAGCTCTTCAACAAGGACCCGTCTGTTGTCGTGGAGATCGAGCAGTACGCACCGGATCTCTCCACCTATCACTTCGTCACCCTGCAGGGGGAGCTTGCCGAGGTGACGGGAGAGGACGCAAAGCGGGCGATCAGGGAGCGGTTTGTCCAGCGGATCCGGGAGAAGGGGATCTCGAATGTGTTCCTGGCCGCGCTCGGGCACTCCCCGGCAGAGCCCGTCGAGGCACTGGCCCAGGGCGATCGCACCCTTGTTTGGAAACTGACCAACGTCCGGGAGATCGTGGCCCTGAAAAATCCCTGACACAAACCCGATACCCCCGCAAGAAGATGAGTGCACAGGCGATGCGATCATGACCGACCAGAACTTCTTCCGACCCGATGTCGAGACGCTGGAGCGGGACGCCCTCGACGTCCTGATCGACGAGCGAGTCCGCTACACTATTGTCTACGCGAACGAACACTCCCCCTTCTACCGCTCCTGGTTCCGAACCCATCAGATCGATCCGGCGGAAATCCGCACGCACGAGGACCTCGCCTCGCTTCCTATCATCTCGGGGTCCGATATCCGCAGCCACCAGCCGCCGGAAACGGGGGAGTTCGAGTTTCGCAGCGCCGACTGGGAGGACCTCTTCACCATCCACGAGACGAGCGGGACCAGCGGGACGCCCAAGAGCTTCTTTCTGACCTGGCAGGACTGGGAGCGGTACGCAGAGAAGTATGCCCGGATCTTCGCTTCGCAGGGGTTCAGACGCGGGGACCGGATCATCATCTGCGCCTCCTACGGCATGAACGTCGGGGCGAACACCATGACGCTCGCCGCCCGTGACCTCGGTATCACCATCGTCCCTACGGGGAAATGCACCTTCCCCTCCCGCATCCTCCGCAGCTACCGCCCAACAGGCATTGTCGCGAGCGTCTTCAAGCTGATCCACCTGGCCCGCCAGCTCCAGCTCGACGGCATCGACCCCCGGGACACCACCCTGGAGAGACTGGTGGTGGGCGGCGAGGCCTTTGCCGACGAGTCGCGGAATTACGTCGCAGAACTCTGGGGTGTCGACGCCTACAACACCTACGGCAGCACCGAGGGCACGATGTGCGGGGAGTGCGTCTGCCAGGCGGGGCTGCACGTGCCGGAGGACCTGGTCCACATGGACCTCTACGACATGCCGACGCACCGCTTCGTGCCGGAAGGGGAGTGCGGACGGATCGTCCTCACCACGCTCCTCCCCGTCGGGGCGAAGGCGGGGATGCTGCTCTTGAACTATGACACCGAGGATACCTCTGTCGTCCTCTCCCGCGAGAAGTGCCCCTGCGGGCGTACCCACATGCGGATCTACAATCCCCAGCGGGAGGCGGAGACCTTCTGGATCCGGGGGACGCCCGTCAATCGCGTGGACATCGAGCGAGGTGTCTTCCAGCGGGAGAACATGGACTACCTGACAGGCGAGTACGAGGCGTTCCTGTACTCGGGGGAGGACCCCGATGCGACCGTCCTGCAGGTGAGCATGGAGAGCAACGATCCGGCGAGCTGCAACCGGGACCAGATCGCGGAGAACTTTGAACGATCCTTCTTCCACTGGAAAGCGGACCTGAAAAAGCAGTACCAGGAAGATCTCTTCACGATCGCATTCACCTTCGCGGCCCCCCGCGAACTGGAGCTCTACCGCATCCCCGGACGGCCAAAACGGCTCGCGGACCGCCGCTGAGCGGTCAGAAGGCGCAGGGCGCCCGCTCATATACCGGAACGTCCACACTACTACCGACATGATCCTTTCGAAGGCGTTCTACGAGCAGGATACCGTCGGCGTCGCCCGGCAGCTTCTCGGGTGCTACCTGGTCCACCGGGAAGGCGAGCGGACCACGCTCGGGCGGATCGTCGAGACGGAGGCCTACCTGGAGAAGGATCCGGCGGCCCACTCCTATAGGGGGAAGACGCGGAGGAACAGCGTCATGTTCGGCCCCGTCGGCCATGCCTACGTCTACCTCATCTACGGGCTGCACACCTGCATCAACGCCGTCAGCGGGCGGGAGGGCGCCGGGGAGGCGGTGCTGATCCGGGCCCTGGAGCCGCTCGACGGGATCGTCTGGATGCAGCAGCGGCGGGGCGTCGAGACGGTCCCGCTCCTCTGCAACGGTCCCGGAAAGCTGACCGAGGCCCTCGGGATATCGCTGGTCTGCAACGGAACGCCGCTCTTCGAGGGACCCGTGCAGATCTGGGGAAAGGGCAGCCTGCCGCAGCACGCGATGGCGGAGATGCCCCCGATCGTGCAGACGACCCGCATCGGGATCACGAAGGCGGCAGAGCGGCCCCTGCGGTTCTACCTGGAGGGGAGCCGCTTCGTCTCGCGGCGGTAGGGCGTGCGGGAGAGGGGCTCCGGATCCCCCCGGGGTTCTCCCCTCCGCGGCCTGTCAACCGGAGAGACTGGTCGCAGGGATGTAGCCGATGTCGTCTCTGCTGCCTGCCGGCCGCACACTCCCTCGAGTCGCCATGTCCGAACGGAGAGAGAAAGCGCTCGTGATCCACCCGACAAAATTCAAATCCGGACACATCACAGCAAGGGAGAGAGAGGCGCACACCTCTCCCCCAACGGTCCTCGCTCCTGCACCTCGGTATCCCAAAGGAGGGGAGAGGGCCTTGCCGTAACCTCACATTTTAATATTCGTGAAGTTGGCTCATACATCCGCGGATCGGCAGCGCGATCCGCCATCCTGTCTCTAGGACGCCAATCTCAACAAAAAGGGCTATCGCACCTGCCGTGATACGATCCGGTGGGGTGGGCGCCTATACCGCCCCTCCAATCCGCCAGACGACCAATCCAGCAGCAATCTGAATAGGGGGAAGAGAAATCGCCTCACGCCCCTTCGATCTCCAGACATCCGGAATAGGGTGTGACTCTTCCTAGCTGTACCGCCGTCACCTAGATGGTGCTGGTCTGCGTCCCGCTGCCCATCAGCGTATGGTCGCACTGCACCTTGATCCCTGTGGCCATATCGGGGCCGTAATTGGTGATCGTGACCTTCCAGTCCACCATCTGGTTGATCGCAACCGTGGACGGGATCGCCGTCTGGGTGAGGCCGAGATCGGCCAGAGCGCTGGCAGCGGGGGTCGCCGTCGCCAGCAGCGCTAGAAATACCATTATTGTAATGAAGTTTTAATCCGATTTTGCATGGGTACCAACCTGCATACCGCCCGAAGAACTCGGGGAGGCAATGACCTTTGTATGCGGATGCGGATAGCGTGTATAAGTATTTAAAAAATATTCCCCTTTTTGGAAAGCAGATACCTTCTGTCCAGATAGAGATGAACAGGCTGCTGATCGCAGGTATTCCATTGCCTGTGCCGCATGGCGCGTTATGGCACCTCTCAGGTGTATAGGCACAGCGCAAAGGAGGGGTACTACCTTCTTCTGGCGGAGAAGGTCGCTACAGGGGGATCCCGTATCCGAATCAGGCTCAGGAAAATCTGATGAAGGGGTGAATTGCCCATTCACCGGTCTCTTCTCGCTGACGCACTAATATGATGCACCCGCGCCCATCTGCTGCGGGGTCTCTTCAGTAGTCATGTTCGTCGTCGCATTCGTCACATTGGTTCCCGGCGTGGTCACGTTCACAGTCGGGGTCACGTTCCCGGTCACGTTACCGGGCGATATGCCCTGGCATACCTGCGTCAGATTCTTGAGTGTGAAGTTCTCCGCGGTGACATTGAACGGAACCTCGAGGATCGTGCCGTTGACCATCACGGGCGTGTCGGTGGGCGGCCACTCAAAGGCGCCCGGCTGTCCGAGATCCAGGTGCAGCTCGGCGATCAGCGTATCCGTGGCAGTCACGGAATCGATGAGGACCGTGACATTCTGGTTCGTGCCGGACTGGACGGGTGCGAATCCGACGAGTCCACCGGGCTCTCCGAGAAGACTGTTGTGAATCGCCAGCCATCCGCTGGTGTTGATGGAGACACTGTCGACCATGACAGTTGCGAAGGTGGCGTTGCCCGTGATCGTCTGATCGGTCACGTTAATAGCCGGCGTCACGTTTGCTCCCGGGGTCACGTTCCCCCCCGGCGTTACATTCACTCCCGGTGTTACGTTCACTTCCGGTGTAACATTCACTCCCGGTGTAACATTCACGCCAGTTACGTTCGTCACGTTCTCCGCTCCGTTCTGGGCGTATACGATACCCACGACGGAGACGAGAAGCGCCGCGACGATGATTATTTTCAGAATTTTCATGCATTTCCTCCTTATACAGAAGTTTCTTTGATCTCAACCACGTTCTAGCCCTGCTGCGAGGGTTGATATGAACGGCTCAATCCCCTCGATCCGGGAGTGCTGCATGCCCACTCTCGGCAGTGCAATCCACGCGGGGATCCAACCCCCCTCGCGGGGGATCGGTCTACTTGCCCGCACTCCTTTATAGCATTTTGGGTGCCGCGATGCGGCATTGCCATGTCCTTGGGATGCCGGAAGGGCTCTGCGGTGTTTCTCGACGTATTTTGCCGCCATGCTGGCTGCTAGAGAATAACCGGATACTGTTGTGGGGAGGGGAGATCTCCCCCCTTGTTAGCCCTTTTAGGATAAGCTCCCTCCAGAGGTGGACTGCATCCCGCCTCGCCTGCGATTGCAACAGACGAGAAGAATCCCAAGAGTATCAGAGGAAGTGCAACAGCAGCGGGGTCGGGCGAGCGGGGGAATTCGCACGAATGGGAGGGACGGTAGGGGGGAGCCCCGTGCGGAATCCCTCTACAGCTGTTGGACAGGAGTCCATGCAGAGGCTCGTGTCCGCACCGATAGCGGAGAAGCGGTTGTATCAGGCCTGGCGGTTCCCACAATCCGGTACCGGCGCTCCGGTGACAGGTGTTCGGGGAGGAATCGGCGGGCACCGGCGGAATAAACTCCGTTGATTTGAACTCCCGCTGCCTATATACCAGGTCCTATCGCATCAAGGGGGAAAGGGGTTCAGAGGGGGGAGGGGGTGCGCCCCCTCCTCCGCCCCGCTGGTACAATAACAGAGATACCTCGAAGTTGATCCGCGATGTATTTCCCATATCCCCGATGAACGTCCTCCCGCGGTACAGAAGAGGGTGCAGGGCGGTGATGCCAGCTCGCCTAGAGCCGGATCTTGCGGAACAGGTAGGCCCCGATCACCGTCGTCGCCAGGGCAAAGCTGCCCAGAACCGCCAGGCTGATGAGCGGATTCACCTGCGATGTGCCCGTCAGCCCGTAGCGGATCCCCTCCACCCCGTAGGTGAGTGGATCCAGGAGCGTGATCGGCGCCGCCCACGACGGCAGGCTGCTGATGGGAAAGAGTGCCCCCGACAGCCCGAAGATGGGGAAGACCACGAAGTTCATGATCAGCTGGAACCCATGCATATCCTCCATGCGGGATGCGATGGCGATGCCGAACGCGGTAAACGAGATCCCGATCAGCACCATGAACAGAAACGCGATCAGGAATCCGGGCAGGCTGGAGATTCGGAGCCCGACAAAGAGCGACAGCACCAGGATGATCACCCCCTGGATGAAGGCGGTGGTCGCCCCGCCAACCGTCTGCCCGAGCATGATCTCCAGCCGGGTTACCGGCGCGACCAGGGTCTCTTTCAAAAACCCGAACTGCTTGTCCCAGATGATCTGGATCCCGGCAAAGACCGAGGTGAAGAGCACGCTCATCGCGACGATCCCCGGGATCAGGAACTGGATGTAGTTCGCCCCGTACTCCTGGATCTGGACGACGGAGTTCAGACCGAAGCCCAGGAAGAGCAGGAAGAAGAGCGGCATGCTGACGCTCCCGACGATCCGGCTCTTCGAGCGGAGGAACCGCTTGAGGCTCCGCAGCCAGATGGTGTATACGATATCCATCAGGATCGCCTCTGCCGCCGCTGGAAAGCCCGTATCATCTCTTTTGCATCCCTCTCCTGCTCGCGGATGGTCTTGCCGGTGAAGTGGAGGAAGACGTCCTCGAGAGTGGGTTTGTGGATCGCAATCGACTCGATCGGCACGTTCTCCCGGTTGATCAGGGTAACAATGGCGCTGAGGTGCTCCTCCGCGTTCTGGAGACCGACAGACACGGTGCCGTCGTGCTGCTCCATGCGGGTGATCCAGGGTGCGTGCAGGATCCCGGCAACCCCCTCCGGACAGGGGGTGCGGATGGTCACCACATCCCCGCCGATGCGGTTTTTCAGGCTTTCCGGCGTCCCGAGGGCGATGATCCGCCCGTGATCGATGATCGCCACGCGGTTACAGAGGCGGTCCGCCTCCTCCATGTAGTGCGTAGTGAGGATGATGGTGATCCCCTTCTCCCGGCTGAGCCGGGCGATGTACTCCCAGAGGAGGTTCCGCGTCTGTGGATCCAGCCCGAGCGTCGGCTCGTCCAGGAAGAGCACGCGGGGGTGGTGCAGCAGGCCCCGGGCGATCTCCAGGCGGCGCCGCATTCCGCCGGAGAAGGTCTTGACGAGGTCGTCCTTCCTCTCTTCAAGGCCCACCAGCTCCAGGAGTTCGGCGATCCGCTGGCGGCGGATCTCGCCCGGGATGCGGTAGAGCCGCCCGTGGAAATCCATGTTCTCGTAGGCGGTGAGCTCCTCGTCCAGGCTCGGATCCTGGAAGACGATCCCGATGGACCGCCGTACGCCATCCTCATCGTGTTGGATATTCAGGCCGTTCACGGTGGCCGTACCCGATGTGGGCTTGAGCATGGTGGCGAGCATGGAGATCGTGGTGGTCTTGCCGGCTCCGTTCGGGCCGAGCAGCCCGAAGATCTCCCCCTGCTCGATCTCGAAGGAGATGCTGTCCACCGCGGTCAGGCTGTCGTAGCGTTTGGTCAGATTGT
>JAXDAH010000116.1:0-11257 GCA_034679905.1 Methanomicrobiales archaeon
CGAGAGTGCTCTCAGAGCGACGTACCCTCCGACGATCGTGGCGTCGATAGTAGAATGGGCTGTCGTCCCGCCCCGATCCCTCAGCGCAGCCCGGTGATGTCGCGGATGGACTGGATCGCCCCCACCCGGTTGCCGTGTCGGTCATAGAGCGGCGAGGCCCGCCCCTGCAGCAGCCGCCGCCGCCCATCCCGGGAGAGTGCAAGGTAGCCCTCCGCCATGACCGTCTCTCCATCCCGCCGGAAGACCCTGTAGAGAGACTCCGCCACCGGATCCGGCCCCCCCACCAGATCGATCAGCAGCGGCCGGGACCGCCCGTAAAACGGAAGCGCATAGGCAAAGTCGCTCTGTCCCAGCATCTCTTCGCGCGTAATGCCGGTCAGGTCCTCCATGGCACGGTTCCAGGCGATCACCTGCCGTTCGCTGTCGATCACGAACGTGGCATCGGGGAGGAAATCGATGATATCCTGGAGCCTGCGATTGGCATCCAGGAGCACCTCCTCCGCTCTCCTCTTCCCTGTCATGTCCTCATAGCTGACGTACTGGTTCCCGTCGGAGAGCGTCACGGGCCGGAACACGATAGGTTTTATATCGCCGTTCTTGCACCGCACCTCGAACTCCCGCATCCGCACCTCGCCGACCGATGCACGGGCAAGGTCGGACTTCCAGGTCTCAACCACCCGTCTTCGATAATCCGGGTCGGGAAACGCCCGGGCAAACCAGGCACGGCCGTCCGGGATGTCTCTCTGGGTATATCCGAACGTCTCCGTGAACTTGCGATTGATATAGCGATACTCTCCATTGCGGTCGATGATGGCGATCGGGTAGGGGGAGAGATCGGCCATGTCCCGGAAACGCTGTTCGCTCTCGTGCAGCGCCTCCTCGGCGATCTTGCGGCGGAGCGCCATCGAAGAGAGGTTGATGAACGAGTTGAGCGTGCCCTCGTCGCCGATATCCGTTCCCCCGGGAAGGAAGACAGTGATGCTGCCGTAGAGCTGGCCTTCCCAGGTGAGGCCGGCTACGTAGATCTCTTCCATGCCGAGGGCATGCTCCAGGGCAGCGGACGTCTTCTCGGGCAGGCCCCACGCAGTTAGGTCATAGAGATACCTCACGTCGTGATCGCCGGCCTGAGGGCGGTGGATGTTCGCCGTTCGGGTGAGATCCCAGACGGCGAGGGGATCGGCGGGGATGGCCATGCCAACGATATCCCTGCCCAGGACCTGACAGAACAGATCCCGCCCCCGCTCGTCCTGGACGCCGCGTATGCAGAAGGTGCCGGAGATCGGGTTATAGGCGTTGACGACGATGATGCTCTGCGGAGCCAGTTCCTGCACACCTTCCGCAATCGATTCGTAGATATCCTCTTCAGCGTGGAGACGCACGAACTGCATCGCAGCCTGTGCCAGAAACTCGATGCTCTCCAGATGCTGGACCTCGCGCTCTTCGAGTTCCTTCTCGTGGGTGATATCCTCCAGGACGATGGTCAATCCGCGATCCCCCCCCTCGAAAGCGGTCGGGAGCACCTTTCCCTTGAAGTGGTGCTTCAGCCCGTCCCGGGGATAGACCAGATCTGCAATCTCGATCTCCTCGCGGACACCGTTGCGGATTGCCAAGCAGATCTTCGAGTCCGTGACGAGGGGGAGAGAGATCTCCATAATTTTTCGCCCCAGAACGGCGTCCCGCTCACATCCGATGAAGTCGAGATACTGGTCGTCCACCTGGATGAGATGCAGTTCTTCATCCAGCACCAGGATGAAGTCCGCGGTAAAGTTCATGAATGCGGAGAGGGGGACTCGCTGGGAGAGGCGGTAGACCTTGGCGTTCCCGATGGCGTTCACCTCCACGCGGCCCGATGTCAGCAGGATCTCGAGATACTTGGCTACGGAGTGGCGGTTCAACCGGGCCTTCCGGGACAGTTCCGAGATGGTCATGCCCTTCTGCTTGAAGCGGAGGATATTCACAATTTTTGCAGTTGCCTGGTGCTCCTGCTGCATGGTACTTCTGAATTCGCATCTATACCGTATATAAACATTCTGTGCATTCCCGAATCTCATTCAACTACCGCAAGTACCGGGGCAGATCCACCCAGGACGGAGAGAATCGCGATGACCGGGCGATAATCTGGGATCGATGGACGGATACGTACGCAGGCGTATTCCCAAAAGGAGCAATATAAATGGCACTGTAGAAAACCTCTCCGGCGTTTACACCTATCCCGCGGATAATCCATCGGTTCCGATAGTGCGGGTCCTCCCCTCCCCGTGGCCCGTTCCGGGCCGCCCCCTCCCCTCGGAGAGGGGAGGAGTGTAGTGCGATACGCCCGTATGGGTCTCTCCAGATCGGGGTCATCGCACGAAGGAGGCGGGGCCTTTCCTGCGAATATGCCGTCCCGGAGCATTGTCTACCTTCGATGGGGATTGCAACAGAGCCATATAAATATATATTCCCTGCGCCAGAGCGGGCGGCGATGGAGTCGTACGTCGGCACGAGCGGATGGTCCTACGCCTGGAACAGGAGACGGAGCCTGGCGTGGTATGTCGAATCTCTCGGCCTGAACGCCGTCGAGCTGAACGGCAGCTTCTACCGCTTTCCCCGGCGGGAGCACGTGGAGGCCTGGGCCCGGGACGGATCCTCGCTTCGCTGGGCGGTGAAGGTGCACCGGCTCGTCACGCACCGCTATCAGTTCGGTGCCGGGGCCCTGGATGCATGGGAGCGGTTCCACTCGATCTTCGAACCGCTCGACGAACAGGTCGACTTCTACCTCTTTCAGGCTCCGCCGCGCTTCGCCGACACGGAGCGGCTGGTCGAGTTCGCACGGGCGGTAGATCTCGGCAACCGCTGTGCCCTCGAGATCCGGAACCGGGAGGCACTCGGGGACGATGCGAAGATGCAGCTCCTGCAGAGGCATGCCGTAGCGGTCTCCGTGGACTCGCCGCACTTTCAGAACCGCATCTTCCCGGGTCCGATCGTGTACCTGCGGATGCACGGGAGAGGGACCTGGTACACGTACGACTACTCTGCGGAGGAGCTGCAGGAGACGGCAGACCGGCTTCGGGTTACACGGCCCGAGCGGGTGTACGTCTTCTTCAACAACGACCACAGCATGCCGGCGAATGCGCGGGCGATGCTGGGCATCCTGAAGGGATCGGGATAGAAGAGGCGCGCTCGGGGCAATCGCCCCGTCATCCTTATGAGGCGAAGACGGGGAGCACTACTGCAGAGATCTCCGCATCGGAAGCGAGTACGAGGAGCGATTGCATCCCGGCACCTTTTCACCGTTCCAGTTCGAGACCCAGACCGGCGCGATTGCCTTCCCGTGGACTGCATCCCTCATCGATGACCGGCGATGTCCCGAATCCCGGTTGGCAGGCGGGGCTCTTTCAGAATGGCGAAGAACTCGTCTCTATCCTCGGAGAGGATTCTAGGTTCAAGGACCGAAGCTCCATCCCGGTCTCGTAGACTGCATCCCCATATACAAGGCCTATCGCAATGCGGAAGATCCTGATGACAGTGCGTCTCCTTCCCGAGACTCCCTACCCCGACAGTCGTATGCTCACCCCTGCAGAGGGGGATTCTTCATCTGTTGGGATAGGGGGTATTCGACGGGGAGACGGTTGCCACCCTATTCCAACCGCTTTCTTCCCCTCTGTCAAGCCCTATCGCACCTATGGGGGAGGCGGTTCTAGAAGAGGAAGGGGACGCACCCCCTCCCCCCGTGCCCCCACCCCGCCCGTACGATAGTCTGGAAGAGAGGATGTCGATATTGTCTATGCACCTCATTTGCATGCGATAGCCATGCCCCCAGACGCTGGATCGAGTCCCTGCATTAAAAGAGCCGCCGAGTTTGAAATCGCGGTCCATCGCACAGCATCAAGATAGGACTGATCCCCTGCCACCTTTCCCCTGCTGCTCGCTCCATACGGGATTATCACACCAGATTGGGATGGAGAGAACGCTCTCCTCCTGGAACTTCCACCCCGATGCAGAATCTGTACAGTCGGCAGGGATGCTATCCCGCAGCATAGGGGTGATTACAGAGAACACCCTCCTGATCCCTGCTATGCAATCCGCCCTTTCGCATGGGCGAAAGATAGGATTGACGTGACTCAGGAGCTACTGCTCAGCCCACTGACCACGTTCCGGATGCCCGAGGCCAACATCGGACCCGAATCTGCGGAGATCCCTCCATCGCGCGGTGCCGGGGCAAGCACTTTGACATCAGGAGAGGCGATGGGCGGCCTGGCATAGCCCCGACAGGGATTTCGGGGATGATCGGGATTTTTTAAAAGAGTGGAGAGAAAAAGACGAGAAGTTCAGCCGAACAGGGCGCCGAGCCCTGCGATGCCGCTCTCTTCCTCTTCTTCCTTCTTCTCTTCCTTCTTCTCTTCCTTCGGGGCCTCCGCTGCGGGCGCCGGTGCGGCAGCTGCGGCGGGTGCGGCGGCTGCCACCGGTGCGGCGACGGCGGCCTTGCTGATGGCCTCCTCGATGTTCACGCCCTCGAGGGCGGCAACAAGAGCCTTCACGCGGGCATCGTCTGCCGCGACACCGGCGGCAGAGAGAACTGACTTCACGTTCTGTTCGTTTACTTCCTTTCCTGCGTGGTGCAGGATCAACGCTGCATAGATATACTCCATCACAATCACCTGAGACTTTAAATTTATCCTATTGTCCTTCCACGATACTCTTCAGGGCCTGCATCTCCCGGAATGCCCGCCCGATGACGCTGTCCATCACGCCGGGCTCATAGATGGATGCCTCCACCCCCAGGGAACGGGCTTCCTGCGCCGCCTTCGCCATCAGCGTGCCGATGGTCGACGGAGTCGGTATGACGGCGTTCACCGAGAGGTTGAATCCCTGCTGTGCCGCCTGCACGAACTGGTTGAAGTACGCCGCCTCGTCGATGACGAGCGTCTCCGGGCGGAACAGTGTGTGCTCGTAGTAGGTCACCTGCATGATTAGGCCGACGTCCATCGGTTTGACTCCCAGTTTCTGGAGCACGTCGGCAATCTTCTTGTTGATGACCTCGCCCTTGCGGACAACCGTCTTGGTATCCCGTATCCTGACCTTCCCCCCTTCGATGGCGGCGGGGATGCCTGCCTGCTGGAGCTCGCCCACGATCGGGCCGGGCTTGAAGCTCGTCGGGCCTTTCTCCACCACGATATCCTCGGGGGCGACCTCGCCGGGCTTTGCGGCCATCTTGGTCTTGGTCTTCTCCAGCATCTTGTAGAGTTTGAAGGGGTTGACATCCGTGAACAGGAGCGCGCTCTGGCCGGAGATGAAACTGCGGATCCCCTCGACGTCTCCGCCGAGTTCGGCGAGCGCGTGCTCGATCAGGGTGTTGCGGGTCATCCGGATCTTCGCGACCTCACGCAGGTCTGCCCGAATCTGCTGCAGCTGCGTAGCCGGAATGCCCTGCATGTCCACGAGAGCCATCGCCTTGTGGGAGCGGATGCCCTCCTTGATCATCTCCACTTCCTTGCGCTTCCATGCGGGCAGGTGCCGGGTATAAAGTGCCATTCTACACCACCCTCACTGCAGGACCCATCGAGGTCTTGACGAATACGGCCCGTATGTTCTGCGGACCCTGCTCCAGGACCGACTCGACCCTCTTGAGGACCGCGTCGATATTGTCTGCAAGAAGCTCCGGCGGCATCTCCGTCGTGCCGACCTTGGCGTGGAAGACCTTCTTGTCCTTCGTGCGGATCCGCACCGAGCTTCGCAGCCGCTCCACGATCGGGCGGATATCGGTTCCCGGCGGAACGGGCGTGGGCATCTTCCCCCGGGGCCCCAGCCGGGTCCCGAGCCAGCGTCCGACCATGGACATCACGGCATTCTCCGCCAGGAAGAACCGGTACTCGGATGCAATCTTGCGCGCCTCACGGGGTTCTCCACCGAGACGTTCGATGTCCTGCGGACCGAGGATCAGATCCACGTTCGCCTCCCGTGCCTGGGTGGTGATGTCGCCTCTCCCGAGGACCGCAATCTTCACCTTGTCGCCGGTTCCGTGAGGAAGAAGAATCGTTTCGTCGATGCGGTTCTTCGGCTGCGCCATATCGATATTCCGCAGACTGACCGTGATATCCACACTTTCACGGAAGTTGCGCTCAGGCGCTTGTTCCAACGCTGCCTTTACAGCGTCGACTAATTTAGATCTCTCTACCATCCATTACCTCCATAGTTACGCGACCGATACCGATCTTCTATGGGTTGTATTCTCAATCACGATTCGACAAGCACGCTGTCGAACTCACCCTCGTCGATGGCCTTCAGAATCTCCTTAGGCCTTCGGCCGTTCACCTGAATGCCCAGGCTTACACACGTCCCGACTACCTCTTTCACGGCGGACTTGAGCGTGTACGAGAGCATATCGTCAAGCTTTACACGAGCGATTCTAACAGCGGCCTCGAGCGGCAGCTCACCCACGAACTGGGTGTTGGGCTGGGCCGAACCCTTCTCGATACCGGCCTCTTTCATGATGAGCGCCGTCGTGGGGGGAATCCCCACGTCAACCGTGAAGTTCTTCTTGTCGTCGACCGTGACCGTCACGGGCACCTGCATGCCGTTGAACTCTGCAGTCTTCCGGTTGATCTCGTCGACGACCGCCTTCACGTTGATACCGAGTGGTCCGAGCGCAGGTCCCAGCGGGGGTCCTGCGGTTGCCTTGCCGCCGGCTACCAGAACTTCGACCACTTCTGCCATCGCAGCAACCACCATGCCTGCTCCGCACGGGAACAGAGCTTGGGTTAAATAAGGTCGCACCCGGCAGACTTAAAGGTATCAATTGCATTCTTATTGCAGAACGGCCCCGTCGCCCGCGATCTCTCGGGAGACTATACGATACCGGATCCGGTTCTCCGCTGCTGTTCGCTGTTCCGGTAGAGTTCTGGAAAAATCGGGGAGGGGGGGAATTCAGACGTTGTCTTCGGCTTTCTCCACCACGCGCACGTGATCGCCGCGGACAGTGATGGGGATCGGTACGACGCTCTCGTATAGTTCCACGGTAATCTCTTCTTTTCCGGTATCGACACGTTTAACGACGGCTTTCTCCCCTTTAAAGGGGCCGGCGATCAGCTCCACGATCGTCCCCTCCTGGATGCCGCTCACTACCGGTTTCGGCACCAGGAAATGAGCCACCTCCTCGAGCCGGGTCTCGCCGTGGACCACGGAGCGCGCATGCGGGACCCGTTCCGCCAGCTGCTCGATGCGGGCGTACTTCTCCGGGGACTCCACCAGGACGTAGCCGCGCAGCTCGTCGGGGACGATGATGGCGGTCACCTTGATGTCGGACCCGGACTCCACCACCTTCTTGATGCTGTCCGCGACGGCCCGTTCCTGCTTCGCCGTCGTCTTTATTGCAAATATCTTGTTCTCACCCTCGGTCATAGGCATCAGGGTGG
This sequence comes from Methanomicrobiales archaeon, assembly GCA_034679905.1. GTDB lineage: Archaea > Halobacteriota > Methanomicrobia > Methanomicrobiales > JACTUA01 > JASEFH01. The sequence goes on from JAXDAH010000116.1 coordinate 7,395, forward strand.
CAGTACCAGCACAAACTCGTAGATCATGAACCCGACGAGCCCGACGATCAGGATACCGGCCGCTGCCACGATTGCAATCTTCTGGAACTCCTCCCGGGTGGGAGTCCTGGCGAGTTTGAGGATCCGCCAGTACTTGCTGAACAGTTCTTCCTCGATCTTGAAGCTCTTCGCCTCTATCTGGAACTTCTTGAAATCCATATACTCACTTCATGAAATCTATCTCGAACTGTCGCACCATCCTGGGGGTGGCCTTCTCGGTGCGGCCGTAGATCTGGGCGGAGTGCACGCCGGTCACTACCAGCATGGTGCGCATCTTGTGCTGCATATCGGGATCGACCTGGGCCCCCCATATGATCCGGGCGTTGGCATCGATGCGGTTGTATACCTCCTGCACCACGCCCTCCGCCTCGGCGATGGTCATATCGGGACCGCCGACCACGTTGACCAGGGCGGCGGAGGCACCGGAGATGTCCACGTCCAGGAGGGGCGAACGGAGTGCCTTCTTGACAGAATCCGCCGCTTTATCCTCGCTGTCGCTCTCGCCCACGCCGATCATCGCCACGCCCCCGCGCTCCATGACGGTGCGGACATCGGCAAAGTCCAGGTTCACCAGACCCGGCATGGTGATCAGCTCGGTGATCCCCTTCACGGCCCGGGTTAGTACCTCATCTGAGACCTTAAAAGCTGCGGAGAGCGGCAGACGGGGGACGACCTCCAGCAGGCGGTCGTTGGGGACGACGATCACGGTATCCGCCATGTCCCGGAGGCGTTCGAGTCCCGCCTCGGCATTTTCGCGCCGGATCGTTCCTTCCGCGGTGAACGGCAGGGTGACGACGGCGATGGTGAGGGCTCCCTCTCCCCGCGCCGCCTTCGCCACCACCGGCGCACAGCCGGTTCCCGTGCCTCCTCCGAGACCGGTGGTGATGAAGACCATATCGCAGCCGGCGACCACCCTTTTAATATCCTCCTCGTTCTCGAGAGCCGCCTCTTCTCCCACCTGGGGAATGGAGCCCGCGCCCAGACCCCGGGTCCGCTGCCGCCCGATCAGGAGCTTGTACTCGGATCGAGTCCGGAGCAGGTGCTGGGCGTCCGTGTTCATGGCGACGATCTTGGCGCCGTGGATGCCCTCCTCCATCATGCGGGTGATCGTATTGCACCCGCTGCCACCGCAGCCGACAACGGCGATCTCGGTGCGGAGCGATCGGAGTATCTCTTCTAGCTCCCTGTCCGCCTGGATCTTTTCGGTGTTTTCAACCTCTTCCTCTGCCTGACCGTTCGCTCGAGCAATTGCCGCTTCTATTATCGATTTCATAGATACCTCGCCAACCCCGGGATGTGAATCTCAGTCACACTGCACGTCTGCACCATGGCGGGCGTGATCGTCCGTCCATCGACCTCCACCGCCTTCCCTTCGGACAGCATGCCGAAGAGCGGGCCCTCTGGAACCCCGAAATCGCGCGCCTTCCGGGTATCGAAACGGACTCTCCGGATAACCAGACGATCACCCTCGACTACAGTGTTTGCACAACCACTAATGAGTTTTACACATAAAGATATTAAATCATTGATTAATTCCGATTGATAATCCCGATACGTGATGAATTTGGGGAGTATCCGGCCCGAAGATGCGGTTAAATGGACTACCGGAAGTCTGTCCAGTTCCAGAAGAAAACCGCTCTCGTCCGCTCTGAGCGCCTCGGCGACGAGTGCCGGGGGCAGGGAGACGACTCCAGGCTCGCCATGCTCGGGGAGGGCATGCGGGTGGCAGCGGGAGCCGGGGGAGAGCTTCTCGCCGCATGCCCGGATCCGCAGGTAGGACTCCCAGGCCAGATCCTTGAGTTCCAGCAGCTCCCCCTCGCCCACCTCCGGGACCGCGAGATCCTGCAGGAGGTCCCGGATCCGTCTCTGCTCGGGCGTGGAGAGGGCCTTTCTGTCCAGGTAGGCCGCGACGGCGCCGCTCTTCTTCACCATCTGGCAGACAAGCGCCCGATCGAGGCTTCCCGCCTCCCGGCTATGGGCGATATGCCCGAACGCACCCCGTGTCGTCAGGGCGATCCCGCTCTCGCGGGCTGCGTAGTGGTTGCCTCCGAACCCGAGGAGAGGTACCGCCTGAACCGGCGCAGCGGCCAGAACGCTTCGCGCCACGGCACTCCCGGCCGCCGGATCTGCCCATTCTGCTTCAGTGCTGCCGATCTCCACGAAGAAGGAGGGAATATGCAGATCCGTGGGCCCGTGGTGGGTCACCTCGTAGGAGACCCGGTAGCCCTCGGGGGCCATCCGGTCGAGGTTCCGCAGCACGGCGTGCATCCATGCGGGGGCTGCCGGGGCCAGCTCCCCCGCCCTTCCGCCCAGGGCTGCCGCCTGAAAGTTGCCCGTGGCGTGCACGGTGAGGACGGGGCGGGGATGTTCGCTGCGGTGCCGGGAGAGGAAGACGATCAGGTCGGCCTTGAGCCCGCGGTCGATCCTGTCCTGCTCGATCAGCCGCCCCGCCACCTCCACGGGCATCCAGCGGCGGGATGGTCCGCCATCCTCTGCCGCTCCAGCATCCAGCAGATCCAGGACATGGTCTCGAATGTTTGCCCCGGCCGGATCCTGCCGGGAGCTGATCAGTGCAATATCCATGCGTCGCCTCGGCGTGAACTATCAGTACTTAATGCGTGCCTGAGAGTAAACACTATTTCTATGGAGGTTGCACCCTTGTATCATGGATGAAGACAAGATACGTCGCGCCTTGAAAGAGTCGGGAATCGAGAACCAGATAACCTGCGCTCAGGCCTGGAAGATCGCCGAGGAGTACGATATTCCGAAGGCCGATATCGGGGAGTTCTGCACCCGGTACCGGGTAAAGATTCGGGGTTGCCAGCTGGGCTGCTTCAAATGAGCGTGTTCCTGCGGGTCGTCGCGGTGGAGAAGGCGGTCGAGGTCGTCCGTTCGATCGCGCCCCCGCCGAAGCGCGAAGAGGTCCTCCTGCAGGAAGCGGCCGGGCGGATCCTGGCAGAGGATGCCCGCTCCGACATCGACATCCCGGGCTTCCACCGCTCGATCGTGGACGGCTACGCCGTCGCCGCCCGGGATACGCACGGGGCGAGCGAGGCGATCCCCGCGATGCTGACGCTCTCGGGGCAGGTGGCCATGGGGCGTGCAGCGGAGCAGCCGATCCGGCGCGGCGAGTGCGCCTACATCCCCACGGGGGGGATGCTGCCGCCGGGGGCGGATGCCGTCGCGATGGTCGAGTATGCCGAGCGCATCGGGGACGATGTGCTGATCACGCGAGCGGTGGCGGTCGGCGAGAACGTGCTCGAGCGGGGGGAGGACTTCGCCGCGGGTGCGACTGCCATCCCGCAGGGGACCCGGCTCGGTCCGCAGGAGCTGGGCGTGCTTGCCGCCATCGGGTATACGGACGTGCCGGTAACCGCCGCTCCAGCGATCGGGATCCTCTCCACGGGGAACGAACTCGTGCCCGTCTCCGCGAAGCCCGGGATCGGGCAGGTGCGGGATGCGAACGCATCCGTCTGCAGCGGTTTCGTGCGGGAGCACGGCTGCACACCCCGCAGCTACGGCATCGTTCCCGACAGCCGGAAGAGCCTGCGCCAGGCGCTGACCCGCGCCGTCGACGAGTGCGATGCGGTCCTCGTCTCCGGCGGGAGCTCCAAGGACGAACGGGACATGGTCGCCTCGGTGATCGCGGAGATCGGCGAGGTACTGGTCCACGGGGTTGCGCTGCAGCCCGGGAAACCCACGATCATCGGGCAGGCCGGAGGGAAACCCGTCATCGGCCTCCCCGGCCATCCTGCTTCCACGTTCATCGTGCTCGTTGCCATCGCCTCGCACCTGCTCTCCGCGATGACGGGGTTTGCGCGGCG
>JAXDAH010000117.1:0-37313 GCA_034679905.1 Methanomicrobiales archaeon
ACTAATGCCGAGACGTTCCCGAACGGTGTGGTCGTGGTGTTGTTCTGGAAGTGCGCTGCCTGCGGGGACCCCGCATTCGTGAGGTCGGGGGCGCCCGCCCCGCCGGCAGGCATCGTCGCCGTTGGCGGCGCGGTGACGTTCATCCCTCCCTGCTGGGCGGCCACGCCTCCGATGAGGCAGAGGCAGGCAACTATCGCAAGAAAGGCCAGGCATCGTGTATGAGGTTGCATACGGCCGATGAAGCACCAGCCAGAGCGTATATACTTTCCGGGTGTCGGGGTGCAAAGTGTCCGTGTGTATTCCCGGTGGACCTGGCGGCAACAGATCCCCGACGACGCAATGCCCCGATCTACAACCCGTCCTCTTCGGACGGGTGGTACGCGGTGACCTTGGCCACGAACCAGAAGATGGTCCAGGAGAGCAGGAGCACGCCGAGCCAGGCGAGGACGATCTGCGGCAGGGGGATGGGCACCACCGAGTTCTGCCACCCCGAGACGGGGATGATCCCGTACATGGTCCAGGGCGCCCGGGCCGATTCGCGGACAAAGCCTATAACCGCGACGATCGATGTCCCGAGGATACCCGCGGCAAACGCCGTGATGATCGAGCCGCGGGAGAGGTACCCCCATTGCCCCTCTTTGGCCTCGCTCGTGAGGAGGATGATATCGGTCATCAGGATCGCGGCACCGATCGCGGCCATGACAAAGAGGGCGAAGTACTTCAGCGGCATCCCCCCTAGGGGATTGGACGAGGCCGGAGCATCCGTTGAAAAGACCGTGCCGAGCCAGGAGGGCTGGACGAGGATGAAGGCGGCAACCCCGGCGACGACGGCCATAATGCGGAGCAGCCAGCGTACATTTAGACGGTCGCTGGCTCCCAGCAGCGATCGCCTCCGCTCGAGGATGTAGACGATCACCCAGAGGAAGAGGATCGAGAGGAGTCCGACCATCAGGATCATCTCCCAGGCGCGAGCCCCAATCATGATCATGGAAAATGCTCCCGTGGAGTGGGTGAAGATGTTGTATATGTAGAAGAAGCCAAACACCGGCTGGAGGATCAGGCCGAGCAAATCCCAGGAGCGGAGAGAGGGAGGATAGCTACGGTGGTGGTGACGATCTGGCGGCCCCTTTGACCAAAATGCCTTACCGGACTCCATGGCAATTCCAAATCAGGCGTTTTGGAGAGGAAAAGACTATTATTCATCGAGATTGGATCTCCCCCATTCCGGGTTGCGCCAATTTTTTGCACCGCCAGTTTGAAGAAAGCATATGAACGATGCGTGTATCAAGGGGGCGGTGCGCCGCCAACGCACCATGATAGAAAGGGTTGATACACATTGGCACACGAAGAAGGCACGAGGGGAATGAGCACAGAGCGCGGAGATGTCAGTGCAGCTTCACTCCAGAAGGCCCTTGAGGGAACCGATTATCCGGCCAACAAGCGCAGACTGATGAACGCCGCCCGGGACAACAATGCACCGGACTCGATCATCGAGGTCGTCCAGAAGCTGCCGGACAAGGAGTTCAACAGCCCGACGGATGTGAGCCGGGCCTTCGGCGAGATCCAGTAAACATCTCTCCTTTTTATGACTCTGACTCGATGGAAATCGCAGGGCATGGACGCTACAAAAGACTCCTTCTTTACAACAGGTATTGCTCCCGCCTCGCCGCGGTTCAGCTCGAATCCTAGAACTTGATCCAGGATCCCGAGATCCCGACGGCAAGAAAAACTCGACGGGATTGAGGGACGAGGAGTCATCGAGTGTCCACCAGATCCGATAATAAACCGCGAGCATACCCAGCGATAGCTGGTGATGCGATCGGCAGGAACCAGCAGCTGCCACGATGCAAGCGTACACGAATGAGGGGATCGGAGATGGGAAGGGCGATAGCGAAGAAGAGGGTGTCCGAATCAAGTCTGCGAGCAAGGAGGCCGTAAAAGGCGCTGATCGGCGTTCAGTAACCGCTATCCATTCCACGGCGTACGGCTGAATCGAAAAAGGCATCTTCCGACTCCCCCGGTTCGGGTCCGGACTTCCCGAAGCCACGGTTGTATCTATACCCAGCGCTGGTAGCGGAAGATGTAGACGATCACGATGGATACCAGGACCACCCAGCCAATCACCATCAGGTAGGTGAACCATACGCCCTGGAAGGGCAGCGGGACGTTCATCCCGTAGAAGCTGGTGATGATCGTGGGCACCTGCATGATAATGGTCACCACCGTCAGGATCTTCATGACGAAGTTGAGGTTGTTAGAGATGACGGAGGCGTATGCATCCATCATGCCGGAGAGGATGTTGCTGTAGATCGTGGTCATCTCGATCGCCTGTGCATTCTCGATGGCCGTGTCCTCCAGGAGCTCCTTGTCCTCCTCGTACTTCACCAGCATCGGAGAGCGCAGCAGTCGTTCGGTCATCACCTGGTTCGAGCGGAGCGACGTGGCGAAATAGACCAGGCTCTTCTCCAGCTGCATCATCCGCTCCAGCTCGATGTTCCTCTGGGCTTCGTGCAGCCGTTCCTCGATCTGGTTGATGTTGGCGTTGATCTCCTCCAGGGACTTGAGGAATATCTCCGAGTTCCGGAAGAAGATCCGGAACACCAGCTGCGTCTGCTTCTTGGGGCTGAACAGGTTCTTTGCGATCATCCGTTCGATGAAGTCGAGGGGGTGCCGTGAGACGAGGATCGTCCAGTCCCTGCCCAGGATGATCCCGAGGGAGATTGTGGTATAGGGAATTTTGATCTTCGGCCCTTCCTCATGGTGGGGGACCTTCAGGATGATCAGGAGGTTCTCTCCCTCCTTCTCGAACCGTGCCCGCTCCTCGACATCGAGCGCATCGGTGATGAAATCCCTGTCAAACCCGAACGTCTCCGAGAGGCGATTGACTTCCCCGGTCTCCGGATCGGTTACAACGAGGAGCGTCTGCGGGGCGAACTCCGGTATTTCCGCCAGCCTTCCCTCGCGCCTCGCATAGTACCGGATCACAATACCGCCTCCGCTGTCCGAAAGGCAGGATCAGGGAACTACCTGTCATGCCCCGAGCACCGGCCCGAAATCTGCCATAACTGTATCGGAATGGGGGGTGATAAGGGCATCGAGCCTGACTCCGGTTAAATCGGAACCGGATCCATCCAGGACCGGCATTGCACAGTCCGCCCCCTATCCATCGATGCGATCCGAGCCCGATGCTGCCGGGCTTTCGCATGCGCTGTCGGATCCCGCGCTTTTCCGCAGCAGGGAGATATCGCGTACTACCCCCTGAGATCCTCTCCAATCCTTCGATAGATGCGGTGGAGGAACCCGATGAAGTGCGCCAAAAAAAGCTCTTTTCTCTCCAGAGCCCGGATGAGAATGGCCTGTTCCGAGACAAACAGCGCTTTCAGGTGACGGATATCCTGCATTGGAGAGAAGTAGACATAGAGGGGGATCCCGAGGAGGATCAGGAGCGTTCCCACCAGTTTGTCCAGCAGGGCGGTGGAGTAGAGGAGGTAGAGACAGATGGAAAGACCGACCCACGGGAGGACATCCTGGCCGGGGAGGTGCGCCTCCTGTTCCCGTTTCAGGACGACAAGCGCCAGGCAGGTGAGGGCGAAGGCGAAGGCGAAGTTGAAGACCGAGAAGGAGATGAGTTGCGCGAGCCCCGAATAGATGGAAAGCACAAACGCGATGAGCCCCTGGACGAGGAGAGCCATGTGCGGGGTGCCGTAGACCGGGTGGACGCGGGAGAAGATGCGGGGGAAGAGGCCGTCGATGGAGAGTGCATAGGTGAGCCGGGATATCCCCAGCATTCCGGACTCGTCGGACCCGGAGACGGAGAAGAGCGCGCCCACGGTCATGATCAGGGCCCCGAGAGACCCAAAGAGCGCGGAGCCAGCCAGGATGAGCGGAGTGGGACTGCGGGAGAGGACGTCCCAGGGGATCAACCCGTAGACCACGAAGTTGGTCAGGAGGTAGAACACGGTGACGATGAGCATCCCCGTCACGATCGCCCGCGGGATGGTTCTTTCCGGATCCTGGACTTCGGACGCCGGAAAAGTGGCCATCTCGAATCCCACGTAAGCCCAGAAGATCAGGACGAGGGCCGGGCCGATATTCCCGAGACCGAGGGGGGCAAAGGGCTGGTAGGCATCCAGCAGGCGTGCGGGCTCGAGGATGAATACCCCGAACCCGGCAACGATCAGGAGGAGGAGCGGGGTGAGTTTGATCAGGGTGAGGGCATCGTTCACCCGACCGGCGGCCTTGACGCCGATGATATTCACCAGCACGAGTGCGCCCAGGAAGAGCGCTTTTACCAGGATCTGCTGGCCGCCGGAGAGCGGGACAAGGTACTGGAGATAGTTTACAAAGGCGATCGCGAAGACGGGGAGCGCCAGCAGTTCGGCGATCCAGAGGCTCCAGCCGGTCAGGAACCCATAGAAATCATCGAAGGCTTCGGAGACGTAGGCAAAAGGGCCGCCGACGCGGGGGACGTAGTAGCTGCAGTATGCAAAGACGAGGGCGATGACAATGGCACAGAGGGCGGCGAGGAGCCAGATCACGATGGAGAAGGGGCCGAGAAGTCCTGCGGTGATTGCCGAGGCGATATAGATGTCCGCCCCGACGATGGTCCCGACAACGATATTGATGAGGTCGAAGCGTGTCAATGCACGCTTGAACTCCGCAGAAGGCACACAGTGCGAATGGGCGTTTTACTATTAATAGAACACGTCAGGCTATCCGCCGCGAGCAGGCCCGGCAACAGCGGGCGATGCGAGCGGCAGGAACAGGGCAGCCGCCACGATGCGAGGCAGGACGTGCAAGGAGAGGCATCGGGGATGCGAGGATGTGAGCGCAAGCTGACGGGGAGGCTCGCCCGTTTTCGACTTCCGGAATGCGTACGGAGGGGCCGTCGCCATCTCCGGGCAGGCAGTCGACCGCCTGCAGGGCACCTGTATCGCCGGGGGTGGGAGTCCTTCTCCCCCGTTCCAGCCGTGCCTGCATCGCCCTGCCGTTGCAGCATGGAATGGCAGCGAGTGGCTGCAACCTCCGCCTCAAGGTCCAGACAGCCGTGCATTCGAAAGTCTGGCAGGCGAGTTCCCTGGCAGGCGGGGGAGACAGGCGGAGGGAGAGGTCGGCGATCCAGACCATCCCCCGGACAGTCTCGCCCGTCGCCCGCACACTCCGACTGCTGCCTCCTCGCCGTCCTTGTGCCAGTTCGATTGGTCTACGTCAGATTGCCGGTGCACGTGCAGTTGAACTCCGGCTGAGCGCAGGTGGTCCCGTTCAGGGGAATGAAGAGCGGCTCGCCGTACTGGTCGACACCATAGTTGCCAATAAACTGCTGCCCTTCGTCAGAGATGATCCAGTTGACCAGCTGGTTCGCTGCCTGCACATTCGTGTCCGGGCACATAGACGGATTAACCTCGATCGCGCTGTAGCGGTTCAGGAGTGCCGGCCCCTCCCCGACGAGCTCCACGAGGGTCAGGTTGCCCTGGTAGGAGAGGAACGTCCCTTTGTCCGAGAGCGTGTAGCCGCCCTGTTCGCTGGTGAACGTGAGCGTCTGGCCCATGCCCTGGCCGATCTCCTGGTACCAGGGAGCTCCCTGGACGTCCGACGTGTAATTCAAGCCGGCCTCCTCCCAGAGCCGTATCTCCGCGTTGTGGGTGCCGGAGTTGTCGCCGCGAGAGACGAACGTCACACCGGACGTGTCATTCGATCCGGCATCCGCGATCGTCCTGAAGGCAACGACCGGGTCGAGGCCGCTGATATTCGCGGGATCGCTCTGGGGACCGACGATGATGAAGTAATTATAGGCGAAGCAGCGCGAGTTGATGCCATACCCTTCGTTCACGAAGTCCTCCTCGAGGGACGGCGAATGCACGAGCACCATATCCGCGTCACACCGCCGGGCGGTGTCGAGAGACTGGCCGGTGCCCTGAGCGACGAATTGCAGGTCGACGTTGTACTCGGGCTCGTAGAGGTCTTCGATCGCGGCAAGGAGACCGGTATCCTCGAGACTGGTCGTGGTCGCGACGCGCAGGATGCCCCCGCCTCCCGTGGCATTCGTGACGTTTGTCGCGGGCGCGGGTGGTATGGTGGGCTCTCCCGTCTGGATAGCGGCAAAACCGATGCCCACCAGACTGGCGGTCAGCACCACCATTACTATCATCTTTGCAGTTATGGAGGTCATAGGCGCGATGAGAGGCAATTAAAGTATTTATACCTATCTCCGTCACAAAGTTAAACTAATCGAATTGACCGGTGCCTTTACCAATAGCAAACGTATCTACAGGCATTCCAGAACTGCAAATACAATACCGGGATATTTCAGCATATATCACATTATTTGTGCTGTGATGGAAAACATATGGCTGGATGCCGTACCTGGATCTTTCCGACGATCTCGGATACGATCGGCGCCGAAAGGATACGGCTCGCTTGATCCCCGGATCCGCAGACAATACGGGATATCGAGCGGTGCCGGCTCAACCTCCACTACCATGGGCACCGGGGAGAACAGCATTGCCTCTACCTAGCTGCCCAGCCCGTTCAGGAACCGGCGGTGCAGCCGCAGGTCCCCGCTGAGCTCCGGGTGAAAAGAAAACGCCATGTGCCGCCCCTGCCGCACCGCGACGGCGCCCTGGTCGATGGCGGCCAGCGTCTCCCCGCCCACGCGGGACGCGACCGGGGCCCGGATGAAAATGGCGTGAAACGGGCTTTCCAGCCCTGCGATGTCCAGGTCGGCCTCGAACGACTCCCGCTGCCGACCGAAGGCGTTCCGCAGGACCGTCATGTCCATCAGGCCCAGGGGGCGGACGCGGGGATCGTCCACCTCTTCTGCCACCAGCACCATGCCGGCGCAGGTGGCGAAGATCCCGCCTTCGAAGGCCTCCAGAGGAGCCCGCATGCCGTTCTTGTCGATCAGGCGGGAGAGGGTGGTGGACTCCCCGCCGGGGATGGCAATCGCGTCGCAATCCCCGATCTGGCCGGCATAGCGGAGTTCGAAGACGCAAGCGCCCCCGTCCCGCCCCGTCTCCCGCAGGGCCCGGCGGAAAGCCAGGACGTGCTCCGAGACGTCCCCCTGGAGGGCGAGCACCCCGATCCTACCGCCCACGGGTCTGCAGCACCTCGGACTCCTTTAAGGTGTGGATGTCGAGGCCCCGCATCGCCTCCCCCAGGTTCTTCGAGACCTCGGCGATGACGGCGGGGTCCTCGTAGTGGTTGACCGCCTCCACGATCGCCTTCGCCATCTGCGGCGGGTTGCTGGAGAGGAAGATGCCGGAGCCGACGAAGACCCCGTCGGCGCCGAGCTGCATCATCAGGGCCGCATCGGAGGGGGTGGCGATGCCGCCCGCGGAGAAGTTGACCACGGGGAGCCGCTGGAGGCGGGCGCACTCTGCCACGAGGGCTGCGGGCGCCTCGATCTCGCGGGCGTAGTCCACGAGCTCCTGGGAGTTCTTCCCCTGCAGGCTGCGGATCGCCCCCATGATGTTCCGCATGTGCCGCACCGCCTCCACCACGTTGCCGGTGCCGGCCTCGCCCTTGGTGCGGACCATCGCGGCGCCCTCGTCGATGCGGCGGAGGGCCTCCCCCAGGTCCCGTGCGCCGCAGACGAACGGTATGGTGAACTTGGTCTTGTCGATGTGGAACTGCTCGTCGGCCGGCGTCAGCACCTCGCTCTCGTCGATCATGTCCACGCCGAGGGTCTCCAGCACCTGGGCCTCGACGAAGTGGCCGATGCGCACCTTGGCCATCACCGGGATGGAGACCGCATCGATGATCTCCAGCACCTTCGCCGGGTCCGCCATCCGCGCGACCCCGCCGGCCTTCCGGATATCCGCCGGTACCCGCTCGAGCGCCATCACCGCGACGGCGCCGGCCTCCTCCGCCACCGTCGCCTGCTCGGCGGAGACCACATCCATGATCACGCCCCCTTTCTGCATGGATGCAAACCCCCGCTTCAGCAGCTCGGTCCCGAATCTCAGCTCCTCTAGCTTCATTGCGGTTAGCTAATTGTCCAGCCATCCCAATAAAAATAGTGTATCCTGCGATGCCGTGCGATAGCACACCGGAGATCTCCCTCCCAGCGGAGCACGGATCGGGTGGAACGCGATCGCTGCATGCTCGACAGCGGACGCGTTGCTGTGCATCGGAGAACGAATCGCGGCGGTAGAGAGAGGAACGGCACATGCACGTCTCTCCCGGACATCGTTCCGACAGGTGGGGCGCGGGAGAGGGCGGGACGCCCCTATTCCCTTCCAGAGGGATCCATCGGTGCGATAGGCCCTGCCAGAGGGGTGGCCGGAATCCGACATATGCTGGCATCCCGGGCGGAATGGGGCCGCCATTTTCCCGAAATCTCGAGAATATTGCTCCATATGCCGTACATCGGGATCGCGGGTATGGTTGAGCGCCCTCGTGGTGCCTCCCCGGGCGGGTATCGCACGGGCGGGGTAGAGGATGGGGGAGGGGTGCGTTCCCCCACCAGTGCGATAGGCCTGGACTCCCCGCGTTCGAAAAGGATGCCAGGCCTGCACGACGGAGCGAAGCCTGTCCGTTCATCGGTCAGCATGGGATCACGAGAGGAGCCGCGGCGGGGCAACCCATGGTCCTGCGGCTCCTGCCAACGAGCGGGTAGTCTCCGGGGAGATCTTCGCGTGGCGGCATCGGCGAATTCGCCACCTAGCCGGGCAGCAGCCCCAGGAGCGCCAGGATCCCCGCGAGAAGCGCCGCGACGATCAGGACCGTGGCCCGGATCGCCCGGATCACGCCGTCCCCGCCCTCGGAGAGGGACCGTTCGGGATTTCCCATGCGATAGACCCCCGGCTTCTCGAAGCAGACGCCGACACCCCCGGCGATGGCCGCCATCGGGATCCCCCCGTTGAATCCGGGGCGTTTTTTCGCGTCTCGCGCGAGCGCCTCCCGCGCCTCGGGGAACCGCCCCCGGAGACCGAAGTAGAGGAGGAGGACGAGCCCGGCGATCCGGGCCGGGACGAAGTTGAGGACGTCGTCGAGCCGGGCGGAAAACCAGCCCAGGCGCTCCCGCTCGTCGCGATACCCGAGCATCGCGTCCATCGTATTCGCCGCCCGGTAGAACGCCGCCCCGGGGAGGCCGAAGAGGGCGAAGTAGAAGAGGGGCGCGACGATGCTGTCCACCAGGTTCTCGGAGGCGGACTCGTACGCGCCCGAGAGGATCTGCTCGCGGGAGAGGGCGGCGGTGTCGCGGCTCACCATGCGGGCGAGCTGCCCCCGGGCCGCGGCGTCGTCCCGGGCGAGCGCGTGGCGCACCGCCTCCGCGTGCTCTTCTAACGATCTCCAGGCGAAACAGGCCTTCAGGAGGAAGGGGGCGGCCAGGAGGTAGAGGTACCAGGGGGCATAGCGCTCGAACAGAAGGAACGGGAAGGCGAAGAGGGCGGCGGTGAGGAGAGCGGCGCCGACGCCGCCGATCCGCTGGAGGGCGAAGGGCCAGAGCGGAGGGCGGCCCCACCAGCCGATGAACCGCCCAACGAGAAAGACCGGATGGTACGGGGACCGCGGATCCCCGAGGGCGCGGTCCACCGCGAGGGAGAGAAGGAGGGTCAGCGCGGCCAGGAGAGGGGGGGCGGGCTCTCCCGGGAGAAGCTCTACGAGCCCCGCCGGGACCATGCCGCCACGAAACCCCCGAGAAGCATCAGGAAGGCAAAAACGTTCAAGAGAACGCTCTCCGCGCTCGACGGAAAGGCCAGCAGCCACACGGCATAGGCGGCCAGAGCGGCGATCGCCAGGATCGCGGGCGGACTTTTAATCTGCTCGGGGACGGCGAACGCCGGGCGCGGCGGCTCCGGCTCCGCCTTCGGCTCCACCTTCTCCACCGCCTTCTTCACGATCACGCTGAACCGGGACCGCCGGGAGCCGTAGCCGGCGATGATCTCCAGGTCGAAGGCCCCCTCCTGCGCATCCTCGCGGATCGGGATGGAGTAGCTCACCTCGTCGTCGATGTAGAGGTTCTCGTGGATGAAGTTGGTGTACGGTTTCTGGTTGAGGGCGGAGAGGGAGAGGTGGACCGGATGCCCGTGGTTGATCAGCCGCAGCTCCAGGTCTTCGCCTATCTCCACCTCCGCCTGCTTCGGGGTCTCCAGGGAGTTGATGCCCCGCTGGTTTACGTGAATCTCGTTGGTGCTCATTCCTCTCTCTCGCTCTGTGGGAGCAGATTGGGTATCCCCTCGTGGATCGGGTAGGTTGCGCCGCAGGCCTCGCAGAGGAGGGATCCCTCCAGCACCTCCTCCTCGTTCTCCGCCTCGATCTGCAGTATCAGGTCACCCTTGCAGACCGGGCAGCAGAGGATATCCATCAGTCGTCTTCTCATCGCTCATCCCGCAGGTCGATGATATGGCTGATATCCGGACCGGTCGATATCAGCGTGATCGGGGCGCCGATATCCTCTTCGGCCTGCTTGAGGAAGTCCCGGGCCCTGCTGGATAGCTGCGCGTACGTGGTCGCCCCGGCGCAGGCGGGATCCACCCGGTCGATCCCCGTGATCGCCGCCTGCGTGCAGCCGTTCACCATGGCGGAGTAGCGGGCCATCCCGCCATCCCAGACCCCGATCCTTCTTGGACGGTGGGTGACGGTCCCGAACTCCTCGATTCCTATCTCGTGGGACCGCTCCATGGACATCTCCGTCATGAACGGCCCTTCGCCCACACGGGTGGGATATGCCTTGTAGACCACGATCACATCGTCGATCCGGGTGGGCCCGACCCCGTTGTCCGCGGCGATCTGGGAGGCGGAGGTGTCCTTGCTGGTGACGAAGGGGTAGGTGCCGAAGTAGAGGGAGATGCCAAATCCCTGGGTGCCCTCCAGCAGGACGTTCTCGCCGGCATCCATCGCCGCATTCAGTTTCAGCGGGACGTCGGCGAGGAACGGGGAGAGCTCCGGGACGTCTTTGGCCTGGCGGGAGAGGCGGAGCACCCGGTCCGCGTTCGCCGGGCCGCACCCGGTGCCGGTGCTGCCGATCTTCTTGCTCAGGTGCTCGCTCCCCCGGTCCCGCTGGATGTGCTCCTCCTCGATGATCCCGCAGCGCCGGTCCACGTAGCTCCGACCCTGCACCCCGAGCATCTCCACCTCCCGCAGGAACACCCGCGGATCCACCAGGACACCGGTCCCGATGCAGAGATCCGCGTCGCGGAACACGAACCCGGAGGGAACCATGCGAACCCCGTAGGTCTGGGTGCCGATCGTAACGGTGTGACCGGCGTTCGGGCCCACGCCTCCCCGCGATATGACCGATGGTCTGTCCCGGTTGGCAATATGCGCAACAATCTTGCCCTTGCCCTCGTCCCCGAAAAATCCGCCGACGATGATCGTGCATGCCATTGTTCTATCATGTAGTGTGGGAGATACAGGAAGAAATAGTTGATCATGCGGTCTCTCCCGCATTCGCGGGTCGACGGGGCGCAAATAGGCCCGCAGTGCTAAAAGACGGTGTCCCGGTTCCCCGACCTCCCCAGCGAGACCGCAATCCACCCGGAGGGGGCGTCGGCGGATGCGAATCGGACCCGCCGGCTCGAGGCTGCGGCCGGATCGTTATCCGATTTTCGACAATGCCCCCCCGGCATTCGGGGCGACGCTTCCAGTGGAAGCGGGTTTCTTCGGCGTTGCAGGAGATCCGGGATGGTCATTTTCGAGCTGGGCAGCCCTGCAGCCACCCCTGTGGGCCCGCGGGAATGGCCATGGATCTCCAGCGATCACTGGAAGAGCCCCAATCATGCCATTTTTTCTCCACAGGTCGCCCCGGACTTTTTGGAGAGTTGGCCGCAGCATATAAACATCTCCACTGGAAACAAAGGGGTCCGGTTCCCCATTCTGTCAGACAGGCTGCGGGTAGCCCACGATGTCTGACGGTAGTCAGCCGGCAGTCCTGGATCCGGAGTGGACTCCGCTAGCGTGTTCCGAGATCGAATCTGACGGAGAAGCGCTGAAATCCGGGGCGCGACCTTAATTTATCCACAATCAAGCCCGTAAATCCACGGCAAACTCTCCCCGGACTGGCAAATCCGAAGAGAACTCCTGAAAAAAAACCTTCGAGAGAAATGACCGGAGTACGGGAGGCGACTCAGATCTTCCGAGCGGCGAGGAACTCCTCCATCCGTCGCAGGGCGGTCAGGATCTCCTCGCGGGAGACCGCGTAGGCGCACCGCAGCCGCCCGGCTCCCGATTCCCCGAAGACACTGCCCGGCACCGCCGCCACCCGCTGCTCTTTCAAGAGCGCCTCGGCGAACTCGAAGTCGGACATCCCCGTGGACGCGACGGAGGGGAAGGCGTAGAAGGCACCCTTCGGTACGTGGCAGGTGAGACCGAGGTTGTTGAGCCCGTCCACGAAGAGGTTTCTCCGCAGCCGGTACTCCCGCACCATGGCGTTCTTCTCCTCCTCGCCGGAGCGGAGGGCTTCCAGTGCAGCCGTCTGCCCCATGACGGGGGCGCAGAGCATCACGTACTGGTGGATCTTCAGCGCCGCCGCACAGAGCGGGGCGGGTGCGCAGAGGTAGCCGATGCGCCATCCGGTCATCGCGTACGCCTTGGAGAAGCCGTTTAAGGTGATGGTGCGCTCCCGCAGCCCTTCTATCGTCGCGGCCGCCGTATGGGTCCCCTCGTAGGTCAGCTCCGCGTAGACCTCGTCGCTGATCAGCAGGAGGTCGTGATCGATCACCACGTCGGCGATCGCCGCGAGGTCGGAGCGGTCCAGCACCGCCCCCGTGGGGTTGTTGGGGAAGTTGATCATCAGGGCCTTGGTGCGGGGGGTGATGCGCTCCAGCAGGGCGTCCGCCGTGAGCCGGAAATCGTCCTCCGCCCGACAGGGCACCGGGACCGGAATCCCCCCGGCGAGGGTCACCCCGGGGGCGTAGGCGACGTAGCACGGTTCGGCGACCAGCACCTCGTCGCCCGGATCCACCACGGCGCGAAGCGCGATATCGACCGCCTCGCTCACCCCGCTGGTGATGATCAGCTCCTCCTCGGGGTCGTACTCCAGGCGGTAGCGGGAGTGGAGGTGGTGGGCGAGCGCCTCCCGCAGCGGGCGGAGCCCCTTGTTCGAGGTGTAGGCGGTGCGCCCGTGCTCGATCGAGTAGATGCTCGCCTCGCAGATCTTCCAGGGGGTGCAGAAGTCGGGTTCGCCCACCCCCAGGGAGATGACGCCCTCCATGTCCTGCACCAGGTCGAAGAACCGGCGGATGCCCGACGGGGGGATGGCGCGTGCCCTATTCGAGACGAAATCCCTCATCCTGACCTCAGAGCGAGAAGGGGAGCCGTTCGCCGGACTCCTTCTCGAAGAAGAGCAGCCCGTTCTCCTTGAACGTCTTCATGATCATGTGGGTCGCCGTCTCGCGGATCTGCTCCATGGGGGCGATCTCTTCGGCCACGAACCGGGCTACTTCGTGCATGGACCTTCCCGTGACCACGAGCTGGAGGTCGTACATCCCGGTGACCAGGTGGAGCGAGCGGACCTGCCGGAACCGAGCGATCCGCTCCGCTATCTTGTCGTAGCCGAAGTTCCGCTCCGGGCTGACTTTCAAGTCGATGATCGCCGCCACCTCTCCGTTTCCGCCGCGCTCCCAGTCGATGACGGCCGTGTACTTCCGGATGACCCGCGCCTCCTCCAGCCGGCGGATCCGCTCCTCCACCTCCGCAACCGGGATGTTCAGCATCACAGCGATCTCTGGTACGGGCGTCAGGCTGTTCTCCTCCAGGAGATGCAGCAGCGTGCGGTCTGTCTCGTCCACGTGTATCACCGGAACAATCCTCTCAACCGGTTGGCATCTATCTGCATCAACCTTTCCTCGGAGAGGCGGGGATCCTTGTAGATCACGTCGCGGATGCGGCTGGTGTTCGCATCGAACCACATCTCCTTGGTCCGTCCGTACCGCCCTTTGGAGACCACCCGCGTGTTGATCACGCCGAGCATATTCAGCTCCGAGACCAGATCCGTGATCCGGCGGTGGGTGAGGATGTCCAGGTCGAGCAGTTTGGCGACTTCGCGATAGACCTGGACCACCTCCCCGCTGGTGTAGATCTTCTTCCCCATCTGATCCAGCAGTACCATAGCATAGAGCACCACCTTGCTCTGGGTCGGCAGCGTCGAGACGCACTCGATCATGCTGTCGGTCTCGATCTTCTCCTGCGCCATCTTCACGTGCTTCTCGGTCACCGCATCCGCACTCTCGCGGTCGGCGAGCTCTCCCGAGACCCGCAGCAGGTCCAGCGCCCGGCGGGCATCCCCGTGCTCCGTCGCTGCCAGGGCGGCGCAGAGAGGTATGACCCCCTCCTCGAGCACGCCCGGCTCGAACGCCATATCCGCACGCTGCTGGAGGATATCCCGCAGCTGGTGGGCGTCGTAGGGGGGGAAGACGATCTCCTCCTCGGAGAGGGACGAGAGCACGCGGGGGTCCAGGAAGTCGGTGAACCGCAGGTCGTTGGAGATCCCGATGATGGAGACCTTGGCCTTCTTCAGGTCGGAGTTGATACGCGTTAAGTTGTAGAGGGTCTCGTCGCCGCTCTTCTTGACGAGTTTGTCGATCTCGTCGAGGACGATCACCAGCACCCCGACGGAGGACTCGAGCTGACTCTTCAACTCGGCGTAGACCTGATCGGTCGGCCACCCGGTCATGGGAATGGTGGCCCGGCTGCGGTCGCTCGGGATCGCGTCGCACTCCTCGACCCCCTTGGCGATCTGGGCCAGGACGCGGTACTGGGTGTCGATCACCTCGCAGTTGAGGTGGACCACCCGGCAGACGGTTCCCATCTCGCCGCTCGCCTTCTCCAGCTCCGCTCCCACGTACCGCACCACTGCCGTCTTCCCCGTTCCCGTCTTGCCGTAGAGGAGGATGTTGGAGGGGGTCTCGTTCTTCAGCGCAGGTGCCAGTATGGAGGCGACCGCCCCGATCTGGGGCTGGCGGTGCGGGAGGATGTTGGGGCGGTAGGAATGCCGCAGAACTTCGCGGTTCTTAAAAATGCTTTTATTGGTGAGGTATTTATCGAATAATCCCGATGATTGCTCCTTCTCATCTGCCATGGCATTCACACTGGCATTGCCTATTCGGTAGGTTGGTGTTTTGGGGCTTCATAAGCCAATCGGTTTGAGAGAACCCCTTGACTTCCACTGGAGCCTATCCAGATACGGCAGGATGTGCCGGTATGCGCCGATCGAACCTGAACGATCGTCCGGTCCTTTCGGTTGTGGCTGGTTTGAGGTTCGTTCACGAAGGTCCCGTGTATTCCTGGATTTGGGAGAACACCGGTGCCGGGAGGTTTCGGGTCCGGAGCTGGGTGTGATGGGGGGGACCCCTTTGTTTCCACTGGAGAACCGGAAATGATCCTTGAGTTCATTTCCGGTATTTATGAGAATGCTCTGTTGTATAGGTATCTCCATTCAATTATTAAAACCATTCGAGTACGCATCCAGGATCGTCGATCACTCCCATCACCGGGATCGGGGTGAAGGTATATCGAAGGACGGGATCGCGGTACCGTCCCATCGGAAGAGATCCATCGGAAGAGGGACACCGCATGCTCCAGTCGCTCCAATGGAAACAAAGGGGTCCCCCTCTGCGGAGCCCCGGCGGATCAACGTCTCACCTCTCCCGGAACCATCGGATTCAATACCGAATACGGCGGATCGGAGTACATGGACTCGGGCCACATACGGGACATCAAAATTACTGCCGCGATCATCTCGGTATCCAGCTCGCGAACACCGGACCTCGACCTCAGTGGACAGGCGATCCGCTCCCTGCTGGAGAAGGGCGGCATCGAGGTGACCTACTACGCTGTCGTCCCCGACACCGTCGAGCGGATCCGGGCGGAGCTCTCCCGGGCCGTCGAGCAGTCGAACTGCATCATCTTCAACGGCGGGACCGGCCTCACACACGACGACTGCACCATCGAGGCGGTCGAACCCCTTCTGGAGAAGAGACTGGACGGGTTCGGCGAGATCTTCCGCTCGAAGAGTTACGCGGAGATCGGGGTGTCCGCCATCCTCTCCCGAGCCGTCGCAGGCGTCCTCCGGGAGAGGGCGGTCTTCTGCATCCCGGGCTCGCCCAAGGCGGTCCAGCTGGCGACCAGCCAGCTGATCATCCCCGTCGTGCAGCACATGCTGAGCCACGCCCAGCACTGAACGGCCCCTCACTTCAGGACGTCCAGAAGGGCGACCCGCTCCAGCACCAGCTCCGGGATACGATCGGGCCCGGCCACCTCGAGCTCCTGCAGGGTGATGCCGAAGAGGTCCGCCAGACGAACGCTCTTCTCCGAGGAGAGTGTCTCCCAGTCCTCCTCGACCATATCGACGAGTTCCTGGAGCGCGGCAGCAGCCGGCGGACTCGGGGGGCAGATGGCGATGTAAGCCCTGTTCTGCCCGGCATGGACCCCGAACTCCGATGCCAGCGCACACTGCCGGGTCCCCGCGGCGTAGAGGAGCGCCTCCATCTCGAAGGAGTTGGCGATGCTGGCGCCCCGGCTGCAGGAGCGGCGGGCATGCCAGAGCGCCGCCTCCACGTGGGCCCTGCCGGCCATCTTCTCCGCGTCGAAGCTGACGATCGATACTCCGAACGTCTGCGCTATCCGCCGGAGCTCCCGAACGAAGCGGGCGGGATCCTCGGTGCAGAAGACTGCCTGGCGGATATCGCAGCCGCCCCTCCCCGAACCTTCCGGCATCGCAGAATCTTCCTTCACGCGTCGTCCCCGAAGGTGTTCAGGGTGGACTGGCCCGCCGCCTCCGCCCCTTCCGCACTGCCCCGCTCCACCTGGGCCAGGAGCTGCTCCGTCCGCCCCTTCCCCAGGATCGATACGATCGTGTCCTTACTGGCCACCCGGACACTCTCCCCGTCCCGGATGCCGTTGTTGAAGAGGCGGCGGGCGAAGACGCGCCCGATACCCCGGAACCGCACCAGCGGCAGCAACTCGGGGCGGACGCCGTAGCGAACCCGCCGCTCGAGCTCCCAGATCCGCGGGGTGTGGGACGGCGCGAACATCCTTGATAACTGCGCACTGGCGTGGACGAGCCAGTTCACGCCCTCCACCATCGCGTGGAGGTCCCCCGGGCCCACGCCATAGCGCTCGCAGATCGCCGTGTCGGGCAGTTCCCCGGTCCAGTCCAGAAGGAGCATCGCGGTCTTGAGACCCTGGTAGTAGGCTTCGGCGCCGTCGTCCTCGAACGCCGGGAACGGCAGCCAGAGTTCATCCTCGTGCTCGCAGAGGAACCGCTCCAGGAATCCGAGATCGCTCTTGCGGACGTAGAGCCTGGGCATATCCGGCGTGGAGCAGATCAGCTGCAGCATCCCGATATCGGAGAACTCGGTCTCGGAGAGCAGGGCCGTCGCGATCGCATCCGCCCCGCGGGGATCCAGGTAGAGGCGCGAGACCAGGGTGCCGAACTCCGTCGCATAGAGGCGGGAGGGGGTCTCGGCGATCATCTCGGCATCCCGCAGGAACTCGAGGATCTCCTCGATGCTCCGTTCCAGGGCGCGGCGGTTCTGGTTCTGGTGGCAGTAGAAGGTCCCGTCCATGAACGCGAGCAGCCCCTCGCGACTCTCCGCAAACTGCGTCGCGACGAGGGAGAGGATGTGGGAGCAGAGCGCCCACTCCCCGGCGCACTGCGACTGGACGTCCTCGGGGGGGGCGTTGACGTAGTAGTCGCAGAGGTCGTGCACGGACTCCTGGGACTTCGCGATCAGCACCGCCTCGCCATAGGGATCCAGGTGCGGGCGGCCCGCCCGCCCGGCCATCTGGTGGTACTCCCGCACCGGTATCGGGACCATTCCCCGGCCCGACTGGAACCGCAGATAGTCGCGGACGACCACCCGCCGCGCCGGCAGGTTCAGGCCGGCGGCGAGGGTCGGTGTGGAGGCGATGCACTTGATGCGGCCGCTGCGAAACCCCTCCTCCACGATCTGGCGCTTGTCACGGCTCAGCCCGGCGTGGTGGAAAGCCGCTCCCTGCGCGACGCAGTCTGCCAGGGTGCGGTCGATGTCCGTATCCGCGGCGGCGGCGATCCTGCGCGCGTACTCGCCGAGGGCGGGATCCTGGATGCCCAGCGCCGAAGCGGCCCGTTTGGCGAAACCCTCGGCGTTGCGGCGCGAACTCACGAAGAGCAGACACTGTCCGCCCTCGGCGATGGTATCCAGGCAGAGGTTGAGGTCGTCGTGCTTGGAGGGCTGCGAGACCGTGCGGTCGCGGTCCTTAAAGCGGATCCTCCCGCGATAGTAGATCCCCTCCCGGAGATCCACCGGACGCCAGCGGCTCTCCACCGCCTCCGCATCCAGCCAGCCGGCAAGCGCCCGGGGGTTGCCGATGGTGGCGGAGAGGGCCAGGATCTGCAGATCGGGATTGCGATGGCGGAGCTTGGTGATCACCATCTCTAGCGTCGCCCCCCGGTCGGGAGAGTCGATCAGGTGCACCTCGTCCACGACGAGGAGGGTGAGCTCCGAGAGCCAGGGCGTGCGGTTCCGCAGCAGGGAGTCGACCTTCTCGCTGGTGGCGACGATGATATCGTAGCGGCCCAGGTGCTCTTCGCGGCGGTCGAAGTCGCCCGTCGAGATCCCCACGCGCACCCCTTTGCCGCCGAACTCCTCGACCTTCTCGCTGGCGAGCGCTTTCAAGGGGACGATGTAGAGACATTTGCCGCCCTTCGCGATATGGTGGTGCATCGCCATCTCGGCAACGAGCGTCTTCCCGCTCGCCGTCGGGATGGCGACGAGGAGGTTCCGCCCGGTGAGAAGCCCCTTCTCGATGCAGGTGGCCTGGGGCGGGTAGAGATCCGTGATGCCCTTCTCGCGGTAGATCTCCTTGAGCCGTTCGGGCAGCGGCAGTGCAGCTATCTCCATGGTTCTAGAGGCAAGGTCTGATCGGGATAGAATACGGGCATGGTCGTTCGCGCGGCGAGAGCATCCCCGCCGTCAGTAGTAGTACTCCAGCATCTCCTGCTTTGCCTCTCGCCGCTTCTTGTCCAGGAAGGAGAAGACCGTCTCGTGGGGCACGCCCGAGAGGAGCATCTCGATGGCGGTCCGTGCGATCCGGATCTGGTCCGGCATCCCGATGATGGAGACCGTCTTGCCGTAGATGGAGATCTGCGTCCCGGTCATGTCCTCGATCTGCTCACGGGACCGTCCGGCCCGCCCGATCACCCGCCCCCGCACGCGCTCCAGCTGCTCTGGAGAGTCCGCGGCGTTCGAGAGGTCGATCACCTCCAGCATCATGTCCTCGTCGAGGAGCTGGAAGGCGCGTTCGGGCGAGAATCCCCTCCCGATCGCCTTCGCGACCTCGACGGCGGCGATCAGCCCCTCGATATTCTCGCCCTGCACCGTCACCAGACCTTCTTTGCTGTCCACGCCGATCATGGTCTCCGTCTGCTCCTCGATGAAGCGTTTGGTGGCGCCGTTCTTGCCGATGAGCGCTCCAACGCGGTCCGGCGATATTTTCAGCTCCTGCACCGTCATCTCGAACTCTCCTGCTGCCTCTCGCTGTGCGATCCTGAAATAGGGTTGCCGGTTATACGTTTAAAAACCTCTTTCTCTTCCGGCACATCCAGGAGATGCGAGAAGAACCTGTTCACGTTGCGGATGTCCCGCACGAGAAAGGGAATCGCCCGGGGATGATCCCGGGTCACCGCCTGGCTCATGTCGATGATGTAGGGCACCCTGCCGTCGTAGAGGATGTTGAACTCGCTCAGGTCCGCATGCACCAGCCGCGCCTCCTGGAAGAGCCGCCGCATGAAGTCGACGATCTCCTCGTAGACGGCCGGCGGATCGCCCACCTCCGCGATCCGGATCGGGGGATAGGCCTGCTCGTCCTCGCCCAGAAACTCCATCAGGAGGATGTTGCGGTCGAACGCGATGGGCTCGGGCACCCGCACGCCCGCCTCACGGGCCCGGGCCAGGTTGCTGTACTCCTTCCGGGTCCAGGCGAAGATGATATCTTTGCGCGTGCGGCGGATGCGGGTGAACCGCGGGTCCCCGTCCAGGTACTCCGTCATGCGGCGGAAGTTCGCCGTCTGCACCAGGTAGATCTTGATGGCCAGGGGGCGGCCGTCCATCTCCCCGTAGAAGACGTTCGCCTCCTTTCCCGTGCTGATCGATCCGCCGATGGCGGAGATGAGCCTCTTGTGGACGAAGCGGTAGAGCGCCAGCAGGGTGACCTCGTCAAAGACGTCCTGCCGCACCTTCAGCTGATCTTCGTCTTTCAGGCGGACGCCCTTCTCCTGAAGCTCCCGGTCGAACATCTCCTGGATGTCTTCCCGGCTCACGCGCGGATCAGCCTCCCTCCATATAGTCCCGCACCGGCGCCAGGATCTCGGCGAGGTACCGTGCCGCCGTCTTCTTCAGGTCCAGGGGGTGGACCTCGCCCCGTGCATAGGCGCCTTCGAGCTCCGGGTAGCTGGTAAAGGCGCGGTCGCCGCCGAACTTCGACGGGCGGCGCACGACCACGTCCGGGCAGCGGGGGAAGACGTGGAACTGGAGGATCTGGAGCACGGGGTTGCCCTCTGTCTCCGGCGGGCAGAACGCCTTCTGCAGCTTCTTCTGGATCGCCTCTTCGGAGTCCGCGACCGAGATGTAGTTGCCCTGCGACGAGGACATCTTCTTGCCATCGAGGCCGAGAAGGATCGGGGTGTGGATGGAGATGGGTGCCGGGTAGCCGACGGACGGGAGGTGCTCCCGCGCCAGCATGTGGATCTTCCGCTGGTCTATGCCCCCGACGGCGGCGTCCACGGAGAGCCAGACGATGTCGACCATCTGCATGATGGGGTAGATCATCTGGGAGACGGTGGGGTGCTCCATGTTGCGGCCCACCTCGTCCATGCTGCGGGTTGCACGGTTCAGGGTGATCTGCTGCGCCAGGCGCAGCACCATCAGTTCGTAGTCCGGATTGAGCTGGAGTTCGGTGCCGGTCATGTAGTGGACGTCCGAGAGGCCCAGGGCCTCGAAGCACTGCTGGTTGTACCGGGCCAGCTCCTCCACCTGCTCCAGCGTCCCCTTGCGGTTGAGGAAGGCGTGCAGGTCGGCGAGCAGCACGACCACCTCGAACCCTGCCGCGCGGAGGTCGAGGAGTTTGTTGACCGTGACGAGATGGCCCAGGTGAATCTCGCCGCTGGGCTCGTATCCGGCGTACACCCGTTTTTCGGGTCTCTCCAGGAGTGCTCGCAGCTCGTCCTCTGTGACGACCTCCACCGTGTTCCGGGTCGCCAGCTCGAATGGATCCATTAAAAATAGTTGTGCGGGGCGGGGTGTTATAGGTTATTCTAGATGGACGTGAATCCGAGCGCCGCGTTGGTCATGCGCACGGATTCCACGGGATCCTGCACCGTCCCGCTCATGGCGCGGATGGCGTCCACGTTCTCGACCACCACGTCCGCCTCCTGGTGGATCGCCTGGAAGAGGTAGAGTTCCTTCCCGTCGATCCCGATGGACGCCTCGAAGATGCCGTTCTCCCAGAGGTCCGAGCGGGGTCTTCCGATGTCCGAGACGTACTCTTTCAACTCGGCGCTGCTGGAGATGCCGGTCGCCTTCTGCACGAGTCCCATTCTCGGGTGAGATCGGATGATCTCGACGATGCGGTCCCGGGAGGGCTCTCTTTTGAGGTCCATGTTGATCGCGTGCATATGCATGAGGGTGGTGGGCACGATCATCGCCATCGTGACGATCGGGATGTGCGGGAGCACGGACTGGACATCCGGCCCGTGGTGGCTCGGGATGGTCACGGGATTGAGGACGATGGCGTCGATAGGGCCTCGCTTGACGTCGTCCGGGTCGGCGCCCCGCCGAACCATAACCGCCCGCACTTTCTCGATGCCGTACTCCCTGTCCATGGCGTGGATGATGCGGCAGAGGCCGGTGGTGTTGCAGGAGACCACCCGCACGAACTGCCGCCCGATCGCGTCCCGGTAGTTGCAGTCCGAGTTGAACGAGAAGCCGGCGACTTCATGCTCCTCGCCGCCCTGGAAGATCGCCTTCACGCCGGCCTTCTCGTAGAGCGGGCGATTCTTCTCGCCCATCCCGCCCGGCGTCGCATCGATCACCACGTCGGCGATCTTCAGCATGTCGTCGACGGAACCGGTGACCTTCAGCCCGTACTTGTCGAACGCCGCCTTCTTTCCCATGTCTGCGATGTAGAGCGGATAGCCCCGCTCCTGCGCGACGAACGCCTCGGCGCTCGGGCGCGTCTTCGAGACGCCGACGATCTCCATATCCGGCTGCGCAGCGACGGCATCCGCCACCCGTTTGCCGATGGTGCCGTACCCGTTGATTGCCACCTTTATCATATGAGATGGAATACGGGGGAGATCATATAAAGATTGCCATAGCAGCGCTTATGGACTGGATTCTGGGTTTTTCCCCCTCATTGGGGATTCCAATGGCATGGGAAGCACTGTGCATACGGCGGTAGTTGCAGTGACACGTACCCCACTGGCTCTCCCGATCCGTCTCATAACGCTTAGCCCCGGTTTGCAGAACGGATCCTGAAATAACCTCAAATTAAAAGTAATATCGACAGCGGGATGACTGCTCATGAGGATTTCTCTGGCACTACCGAAAGACTCATATGGTACAATATCTCTTCGGAGATGCCTCAATCCGGAGGTGCGCATAGTGGCAGATGGATGGACTTGGGCAAACTGGGTGTACTGGATCGCCCTGATCCTGGTGATCGTGGGGGGATTAAACTGGCTTCTGGTCGGGTTGTTCGATTTTGATCTGGTAGCGGCAATCTTTGGAGTAGATACGGCGTTATCGAACGCCGTCTATGTCATTGTAGGTCTTGCTGCAATCTACCTGATCATCTGGGCACCGATGCGGGCATCGCGACCCACGAGAGCCAGAACCTGAATTTCACTCTCTTTTTATGCGTCCTGAATAGTGCGCAACGATATGGCTGACGGGAGCGAAGTGTTAAATTGTGCAGAGCCAATGAAGGCAGCGTCGAGGGTGTATGAGCGTTCGCAGCTGGGAAGAGCGGCGGGAATGGCAGAACCCCGAGAAGATCCTCTCCCGTGCAGGAGTGCAGGCCGGTACGACGTTCCTGGACATCGGGTGCGGCGACGGATTCTTCGCCATTCCGGCAGCCCGGATGGTCGGGGAGGGCGGACGGGTGTGCGGTCTGGATATCGATGCAGAGGCGCTCGACAGGCTGCGGGAGCGGGCGAAGCGGGTGGGGCTGGATGCGGCCATACGCCTCCGCGTGGGCCCCGCCGAGGAGACAGTGGTCTGCGATCGCTGTGCGGATATCCTCTTCTTCGGCATCGTCCTCCACGACTTCCAGGACCCGGGGCGCGTCCTGCGGAACGCCCGGCGGATGCTCAAACCCGCCGGGCGGCTGGTGAACCTGGACTGGAAGAAGGAGGAGATGCCGATCGGGCCGCCCGTCCGCATCCGCTTCAGCCAGGAGGAGGCGGCGCGCCTCATCGTAGGGGCCGGGTTCCGACTGGAGTCCGTGGAGCTCTCCGGTCGGTACCACTACCTGATGATCGCATCGCCCGCCCCCTGAATCGTCCGGGAGGCGCCTTCGTCCGGGAAGTGAGCGGATCGCGTCTCTCGCCGCGGTCCCGTGCCGGGCCGCCTCCTCCCGCGAGGAGGAGGGCCTCCCGCTATTCGGCATTCGAGTTCAACTGTCGGGCATCCCCCGGACCGTGCCTATCGCAGGAGTATGTGAGAGGGAGGGGGCATTCCCCTCCCGTCGCGGGTGCACAACACGCTCTCGAAGTGTGCGATCTGCCCGGCAGTCTCTTCCCGATGCACGTAAAGGTGCCCCCTCCCTCCAGGATCTATAGCTCCAGGTAGGCTGCCTGGATCGCCACCACCTCGCGGCTGTCCTTGGCCCGGGCGTAGAGTTCCAGGGGCTCCTGGTTCACCTCCAGGAAGCGGAGCCCCCACCCGAACTTCTCCAGGATGGCGCGGGCCTGATCCCGCTCGCCCAGGATGACGAGGGCGGCGGCGAACGCCTCCACAGAAGAGAGCTTGAACGGCTTCCCGAAGTTCACCGGGTTGGCCGCGAGCAGGAAGGGCAGCGCCCGCCGCCGCCGCCACGACCGCACCATGGAGGTGTCCAGCACCGCCCAGGAGCAGTCCAGCACGGTGATGGAGGGCGCCGTGCGGTCGGCCGGGGATAAGGCCTGCTCTGCGGTGGGATCCAGGAGGAGACTGCCCCGCGGTATCCGTGCCATCCGGTTCACCACCCTCACCATCCCGAACCGCTCCAGCTTCTTTACAGAGCACTTGCGGGGATCGCAGGTGTTGTCGCGGTAAGCATAGAGGGGCATCATTGATCAGGGTGGAGCGCTCTACGCTATTCAATGTACGTGCTTGCCTGCCCCTGCCTCGCGGACCCCTCGCTCCGGGCGCGGGGCATCACCACGGAGGCGGACCGGCAGGCGTTCGCCCGTGCTCTCGAACGCTGCACGCGGTTCGGCATCGAGGCGGTTCTCCTGCCCTGCCCCGAGACCCGGCACCTGGGGAGGGATCGGGAGCCGACGACGTACCTCGCGGGCCTGGACACGCCGGCGTTTGCCGCCCTCCTGGATCGGCTCGAGCGGGACGTGCGGGACCTGATCGCCCTGCGGGGCCCGCCCCTCGCCATCCTGGGCGTCGATTCGTCGCCGACCTGCGGGGTGCACTTCACCTACCGCGGCGGCGAGCCCCCCCGACAGCCGGGCCGAGGGGCGTTCCTGGCGCGGTTCCCCGGGATCCCGGCCTTCGATGCGGCGGAGTTCGCCCGCTACCGGGTGTACCTCGCCGCCCCCCTCTTCTCCGACGCGGAGCGGACGTACAACACCCTCCTGCGGGACGAGCTTGCGAAGCACCTGTTCGAGGTCTACCTCCCGCAGGAGCGGGGCGATGACAGCTGCCGGCGGGATCGGGACGCCAACCGGGCGATCTTCACGGAGAACAGGAACGCTATCCGGGAGGCGGACATCCTGGTCGCGGTCTGCGACGGTGCGGATGCGGACTCGGGGACCGCCTGGGAGATGGGGTTTGCGCACGCCCTGGGAAAACCGGTGTACGCCATACGGAGCGACTTCCGGATGGCCGGCGCCTGCGAGCGGGTGAACCTCATGCTCGAGGAGTCGGCGGTGGTCGTGCAGAACGTCGGGGACCTGCTGCAGGCGATGCGGGCGCCCCTGCTGGCGGACCGACCGCAGGAGTCCCCACCGTAAAACGAACAGGAGAAATACTGTAAAAGCCTCAGTAGCTGGAGTGAAACTCGATCGGATTCTGCTGGGCATTCTCCTTTTTGCCATAGTTCTCCTCCTGCCCCTGCCCCTTCCCACCCATGCGCAGTATGTCGCCGCCGTCACCGTACTGATGGTCGCCTGGTGGGTGACGGAGGCGATCCCGCTGGAGGCGACAGCGCTCCTGCCCCTTCTCCTCTTTCCCCTGCTCGGGGTTCTCTCCGCGGCGGAGGCGGCGGCGCCCTATGCCGACCGGGTGATCTTCCTCTTCCTGGGCGGATTCATCATCGCCATGTCCATGCAGCGCTGGGGCCTGCACCGCAGAATCGCGCTCTACATCATTAATCTCCTTGGAACCGGCCCCAAAAAACTGGTGCTGGGTTTCATGGTCTCGACCGCCTTCCTCTCCATGTGGATCTCGAACACCGCGACCGCGATGATGATGATCCCGATCGCGATCGCGATCATTACGACCATCCTCCCGAACGGCAACCCTGCCGGGGAAGGCTTGACCGAAGAGCAGCAGTCGTTCGCCGCGTGCCTGGTGATCGCCGTCGCCTACGCGGCAAGCATCGGCGGCATTGCCACCATCATCGGCTCACCGCCAAACGGCATCTTCGTCGCCCAGCTCCACACCCTCTTCCCCGCTGCACCGCCCATCGACTTCTTCTCCTGGATGCTGTTTGGTGTCCCCTTCGTGGCGGCGTTCATCCCGCTCACCTGGCTCTGGCTGGTCTACGGCCCCTTCCGCCACCTGCCGCAGACCATCAGCCATGCAGGGGAGATCATCTCGCGGGAGCTGCGGGAGATGGGAGCGATGAGCCGCGGAGAGCGGTGGACGCTCCTGGTCTTCGTGCTGACTGCCTTTGCCTGGATATTCGAAAAAAGCAAAGATATCGGGGGGGTAACGATCCCGGGGCTGGACATTCTCTTTCCGGCTATCGACGACTCCACGGTGGCCATCTTCGGCGCTCTCCTCCTCTTCCTGCTTCCCGTGGACCGAAAGAAGGGAATCTATACGATGGACTGGAAGACGGCGGTCCAGATACCCTGGGGGATCCTGATCCTCTTCGGCGGCGGCCTCGCCCTCTCCACGGGATTCATCCAGAGCGGGCTGGCGCAGCAGATCGTCTCCAGCCTCACCGTGCTCGGCGCCCTGCCCGTTCTGGCGGTGGTGGTCATCATCGCGGTCGCGGTCTCGCTCTTCACGGAGGTGACTTCCAATACGGCGATCGCCTCCATCATGATGCCCATCCTCGCCGTCACGTCGGTGAGCCTCCTCATCCACCCCTACCTGCTGATGCTCTCGGCGGCCATATGCGCCTCGCTTGCATTCATGTTCCCCGTGGCGACACCCCCGAACGCGATTGCCTACGGGACGGGCTACATCAGCATGCAGCAGATGGTGCGGACGGGCTGGCCGCTGAACTTCACCGGCGTCGGGCTCTGGGTCGTGACCCTCTTCACCGTGACGATGTGGGCCCTCGGGTTCACGGTGGAGCTGCCCGCCTGGGCCGTTCCGCCATGAGCAGCCGTATCGGTGCCCGTCGGGGAGATCGCGGTGAGCAGACGGGTGGCCCCTCTCCCGAACAGCTCCCCGCAGTATTGAGAAGTTGAGGGGGAGATCCCTCCCCCGGCTCCCGCTCGATAGGACCGGCGTCCGGAGTGCAGCGAGCGGAATGCTTGCAAGCTTCGCCTAATCCGACTGAAAAGCCTTCCGCCCAATCTGTACACGTATCCCGCGGATATTTTATCGACGATTGCATCCGGTTCGCCCCTCCCCGCGGCCCGTTCCGGGCCGCCCCCCTCCTCCGGTGCGGTGGGGGGAATAGTGCGAAAGGCACGTCTGAGACGGGGATTCAGAAACCTCTCTGTCCCCCGATACTGCGGCAGGAGGCTTGTCCCTCCCCCGGGAAGCCCAGATAGCGATAAACCTCGATGAGTATTTCGACAGGGCCCCCAATGCCCCCTTCGAGGCTATCGTACCGCAGGTGTGGGGGCACGGTGAAGTATCGTCCCCCGATCTACCCCCCTTCAGGACTTGCCTATCAGCAGGGGTGGGGACGAAGGGTCAGGGCGTTCCCGCAGTCTGGATATTCCTCGGAACGTAACGCCGTTGCACAGGGGAGGGGATGAGAGCAGGAACGGCACCTGGGATACGGGAGCATTCTCTCCGCACATCGCACCCCCTGGTGGCTATCGCACCGAGAAGGGGTGTGGGCACGCCGAAGTGTCGTCCCTCCCATCTACCTCCCTTCGAGCCTATCGTACCGCAGGGGTGAGGGCACGGGGGGAGGGGGGTGCGCCCCCCCCCTCCTCCCCCTTCGAAACCCCCTCCCCCACCAGTGCGATAGGGCCTGGATGATAACCTGGACGGGCAGGGGTTCTCCTTCTCGTACGGAAGCCAGAACTTTTCTATCCGTGCAGATGGCGGGGCTCCCTTCGATATTCGGCCCAGGGCTCTACTGCATTGCAGATGTGTGTGCGACCTCCCGCCCATGCTATGAAAGCAGGTCATATCGCAAGGAACTATCACAGGGGAATATCCCCGCCACGTCTTCCCGATTTGAATCCGCCGGTCTCAGGACGAAGAGTGAGTGCGGTCCGTAGCGATACTGGGGGATCCTGCTGGCAGGCACGGAGACGGTATCTTTCTGGTGCTGAATGCGTGAAAATGTATCGGGATTATCCATCCCATCCCAGCAGGGCTCTCACTGTCTCGAAACCGGCGTCCATCCGCTCCCGGCTGCTCTGCCTCCCGCGGTTCCGCTGGTTGGGGAACGGCATCCGGATGAGCCCGGGACGCATGCCCTCGATCAGCGGCTCCCCCCTTTTCGCGACGCCATTAACCTCCTCCAGGACGGGGCGGAACCGATCCATGCAGCAGAGGGCGGCGAAAGCGGTGTTCCCCAGCGTACAGATGTAATTGGGATCGATGCGGGCGATCTCCGGCTCCAGGATGGATTGGGCGCTGAAGCGGATCAGGGACGGCGGGATGGCCGGCTTGCGGTTCTTGTAGAAGACGCACTTGATCGTGTCCGTGAGGAACAGCCCCGCTTCTCTGAACCGTGCCAGCTGCTCGCGCCGGGTCGCACCCTCCACCCCCAGGTGGCGGAAGATCGTGCTGCCCAGCGTGGTCCTCCCCCGGGGCCCCCGCTGCGGATCGTAGGCGGCATTGTAGAAGTAGACGTACTCGGTCCGCTGGAGGTCTGCTGCGGTCTGGACGCCGATCCATGGCGGTGACTCGGCGATGAACAGGATCTTTACCGACGGCGGCAGCCATCGCCGGTAGATGTCGTGCGCAACGAAGGGCAGGAGGTCCGACCGCATCCAGTCGACCGGGCCGGGGTGGCGGGATCCGTCCAGGTAGGTATCGTAGAGCCCCTCGACGATACCGGGGGAAAGGATGGCATCGCCGGAATCCGTGAGGAGCAGGCTGGTATCCCGGGCTATCATTCAATTTAATATATACTGATAATTATATTTAACTCGGTGCATGGCAAAAAGAGCCTCCGTCCACAGGGTAGGGATTCGTCCCATACCTATTCGTGGCTTTTGAGCCCCACGATGACCCCTCCACAGGGGATCTTCGGGCATGCACGGCGATCTCTAACCCGTCCTCTCACGATCTCGCTACGATGACGTCCGCCGCCGACTGCACCACGATCTCCCGCTCGCCGCGGTAGGTCTGCACCACTCCGTAGACGGTGACCCGGGAGCCTGGCTCCACCTGGACGGCAGCGGAGGCCGGGTTCGGGACGAAGACGGACAGCCCGTTCACCGTCAGGATCAGGTGCCCGCCCTCGCGGGTATGGGTGACGCGGTCCACCGTCCCCTCCAGCACCACCAGCTCGCCCTCCCGCGAGGTGTTCGAGAGCGGCGAGGCAAAGACCGGTTTCCCGATGAGGGTGAGGACGCCCTGGGAGAGCAGGATGGCGGCGGTGACCCCGACGAGCAGGAGGAGTGCGATCCTCTCCTGGCGCTCCATGCAGCAGCTATAGGGAGGGAGGGATAGATATCCGATTCGATTCGTGGCCGCCTATCTCCGGCGACGATAGATGTAAAGCGCCAGGAGCGCCGCCAGCACCACCGCCACTGCTGCCATCCGCTCCCGGTCCATCCCGCCCGGTCCGGCACCGTGCCTCTCGCTGGCGGTCCAGTCGTCCTCGAAGACCGCGCCGAAGTAGGCGGCGACATCGGGGTGGTCGACGATCACCCCGCCCTCGCGGTTGAAGTTGGGGGAGTTCTCGTTCCAGTTGATGCTGCTGACGAGCACCCGCCGCCCATCCACGATCACCCCCTTGTTGTGGATCTTCTCCAGGCGGTTGCCGTCCAGATCCGCGCAGCGGGCGGAGAGCGGCAATCCTTCCGCCTTGGCGACGCGGTTGATGTACGCTGCCATCTCGTCGTTGTCGGCATCATCCTCGGTGTTGTACCAGTAGGAGTCGAGGAGCACCCGCACCTGCACCCCTCGCCGTGCGGCCCCGATCGCTGCCTCAAGGAAGGGATTCAGGTCGGTCGGGGTTCTGTTGGTGATATACGCCTGCTGGATGTCGATAGAGGTCTCCGCCCCTTCCAGCAGCTCCCGGATCAGCCGGCTGGTGTCCGGGGCGAGCACCGCCGTGACGGTCGCCCCCTCGAACCGCGCCGGGGGGAACTCGACTGTGTAGGGTGCGCAGATCGGGGGCGCGTAGCTGCCGCCATGCACATCCATCGGGACGATATCCCCGCCGCTGCTGTCCCAGAGGAACACCTCGCGGAAGTACTCCGCCGCTTCCGGGCTCTCCAGGTAGATCCCCCACCCGCGGTTCCCGCTCGATCCGGCGGGAGGGAACCCGTTCTCCTTGAAGTTCTCGCTGGTGATGAAGAGCCCCTCGCCGTCGATCACCATGTACTTGGCGTGGTTGAAGCGGTACTTGGGATGGGCCTCCCCCCCGCTGCTCATCTGGTGGACGGGGATGCCGCTCTCCATCATCAGCCCGCAGACGTACCGCTCCGCCGGCGTGATGCCGCCTACCGGCCCGCCCTCGAGGAGCATCCGCACCTGCACGCCCCGGGCCGATGCGTTCGCGAGCGCCATGGCCAGAGCCGGGCTGGTGAACTCGTAGACGTTGACCAGGATCTCGGCGTCGGCATCCCCCACGGCGGCGGTGAAGACCTCCAGCGAAGCATCCGGGGATGCGAATGCCGTCAGGCTGACGTCGTGGAACGTCGCCGGCGGGAATCGCGACTGACCGATCAACAGCACCCGTGGATCCCACTGCCCCCCTTCGAGGAAGTGGATCTGCCCCTCCCGCGGGTGGACGTCGAGGGGCCAGGAAACCCGCTGGAGCTCTTCCACGTTCGACAGCAGCACCAGTTCGTCCCGCTCGTTCCCCATGCGGAGATCGTCCCCCCGGATCACCTCGGGGACGCGGGAGGAATGATCGAAGAGTTCGTAGTCGGGCAGGCTTCCGTGCGTCCTCTCGTACGCCGCCGCGTCCCGCGCCACCACCAGGCGGCCCTGGATGCGGGCGCCGGCGGGGAACCGGAATCCGCCCTCCCCGTCGGTCACCGTGAACCCCGCCAGGGATCCCTCCCCCTCCAGCACGATGTACTCGTCGGGATCTCCGGCAAGGTAGGGATCGGGGCAGAACTCCACGATCTGGAGGGCGGCGGCGGGGAGAACGAGCAGGCACAGGAGCAGGACACAGAGAGCTGCCCTCATCTGTGTAGCGTTGTCCCTTGCTCCTTATGAATAGCGGGCTTTTGCATCCTGCGGACGGAAGCGAACCTTTCGGGAACCGGTAACCTGCCAGCTCGCGGGCGGAGTTGTATTAATATCGAGCGTGCTATATGGGAGTATGCCCCCGAAGATCATCGCACTCCTCGGCAGCCCCATCCCCGAGGGGAACACCGCCAAGCTCCTGAAACGCGCCGTCCAGGGTGCGGAGGACGCCGGATGCGTCGTGGAGCGGGTAGACGTCTCCAGCCTGCGGTTCCGGCCCTGCATGGAGATCTTCCAGTGCCTCCATATCGACGAATGTGCGATCGAGGACGACGTGACGCCCTACTACCAGAAGTTCCGGGAGATGGATGGTCTCATCGTTGCCGCGCCCGTCATGACGATGGGCATCCCGGGAGCCCTGAAGTCGTTCATGGACCGCTTCCAGGTCTTCTTCAACGCCAAGTACATGCGGTGCCAGCCTCTGATCTCGAAGGAGCAGAGGAAACGGCGCCGGACGCTCTTCATCTCCATCGGCGGCATGGACATCGAGAATGACTTCGACTGCTCGATTGTGTCCATGAAAGCCTTCTGCGACATCGTCGACTGCCCCTACTGGGGGGAGGTGCTCCAGAACAACATGGATGCGATCAAGGATATCGCCACCCGTTCCGATGTGATGCAGGCGGCCTACGAGAAAGGCCATACCATGGGCACGCTCATACGGAACGATATGCCCGACGCCCCCGTCGCTCCTGCCGGGGGCCGTTCGGAGCGGTGAGGGCTATCCGCCATGCATGCTCCAATCGTGCTGAAGTGCGGCGGGAGCCTCCTTGAACGGGTGCCGGGCATCGTGCAGGAGCTGCAGGACTTCGGTGCGCCCGTGCTCCTGGTTCCCGGCGGGGGGCCGTTCGCGGATCGGGTCCGGAGCCTCTCGCCTCCCGACGACGCCGCCCATTGGATGGCGATCGCCGCCATGGAGCAGTTCGGCTGGTACATCGCAGCCCACGGTCTCCCGGCGCAGGACCGCCTCGACCCTCCCGAAGGCCCGACCGTGCTCCTCCCCTATGCCATTCTCCGTGCCCTCGATCCCCTCCCGCACACCTGGAGCGTCACCGCCGATACCATCGCCGCCTGGGTGGCGGATCGCCTCCGTCTCGACCTGGTGCTCCTGAAGTCGGTCGACGGCATCCGCTGCAACGGCATCCTGCAGGAGCGGATCGATCGGGCATGTGCGTGCTCCGAGGTGGATCCTGCGCTGATACCCTTCGTCCTCTCCCGCGGCGTGCGCACCGTCATCCTGAACGGGCGGCGGGCGGGATCGGTGGCCAGATACCTGGAGAGCGGGGAGGGAGCGGGAACGGTCATCGATACAAGATTTTAACTCGTTTGAAAATAGAATCTATAGGAATCCAAGGAGTTACAGAATGGAATTAAAAAGGTGCACTTCCTGCAACGCGCCACTGGCCGAGATGGGGGCGGCGGAGTTCCTCTGTCCCGACTGCGGCACGGAGATCCGCCGGTGCTACCGCTGCAGGCAGCAGAGTATCCTCTACGAATGCCCCAAGTGCAGGTTCCGGGGGCCATAGGGCATGGGAACCGTCGTCGCAGTACTTCGGGTGATGCCGGACTCCGTCGAAGTAAATCTCGAAGATCTGAAGGCAGCCATGCGGAAGCAGGTTCCCGGTATTCAGGACATCCGCGAGGAGCCGATCGCATTCGGGTTAAAAGCTCTCAAACTCGCCGTGGTCGTCGGAGACGAGGAGGGCGGCACCGATGCCATCGAGCAGGCGCTGAACAGCGTTCCGGGCGTGGCAAGCGCAGAGACGATCGATGTCAACCGGATGATCTGATATCATCCAACTCTTCCAGCCGCTCCATCACCTGGCCGGTGATGATCCGTATCTTCTCCGCAGACTTCTGGAAGGCGAGCACCTCGTCGTATTCTAGCCGGATGGGAACCGGAAACACGCCGTCCTGGTTGATCCGGGCCGGCACGCCGATGCAGACGCCGCCGATGTCGTGAACCTCTTCTCGGATGAAGCTGGAGACCGTGAGTATGCGGTTCTCGTTTCCCAGGATCGTGCGCACCAGGGTTGAGATCGCCTCTCCGGGACCGTAGATCGTGGATCCCTTCTGCTTGATGATCAGCTCGCCGGTGTTCTTCACCGTCTCCACCATCTCCTGCATGGGGATCTGGCCGAAGGACGGCAGGTTGGCGATCTGGATGCCGCCGATCGTCGTGGCGGACCAGAGGGGGACCATGCTCTCGCCATGCTCTCCGATGATACGGGTGTGCACCTCGCTCACGTGCACGTTGAAGAAGCCGGCGATGAGGGATTTCAGGCGCATGGAGTCCAGGTGCGTTCCGAGCCCGAAGACCTGCTGCGGCTGCATGCCGGAGTACTGCAGGGCGACGGCGGTCAATACATCCACCGGGTTCGAGACCATGAACAGAAAGGCCTTCGGTGCGATCCTGCCGATCGTCTCGGCCATCGGCGCCACGATCCGCGCATTCTGAAGGGCGAGGTCGAGCCGATCCTGCCCCGGCTTCCGGGGTTCCCCCGCGGCGAAGATGACGATATCCGATCCCCGCAGGTCGAGGAGATCGCAGGTCCAGCGGATGGCCGTATGGTCGCCCCGTGCGGCAAAGGAGTCCATGAGGTCCCGGGCAAGACCCTCCAGGTGGCTCTCTCGACCGTCCCGCCCCATGAGCATCAGCTCGTGGACGTACGGGATATGCGAGATCGCATGGGCGGCAAAAGAACCAAGTCTCCCCGTTGCCCCGATAATCGCAACCTTGGACATGGTGATCAAGAAGTATGGGGACACGTCCTCGGTCGACACCACGTGTCGACTTTTGCCAGAGCATCCCTCCTCCACCCCGCAACCCCATGGGCGCCGAACGTCCACGGTAAGTCTGCTCCCTTCCGGGCCTGAACCGGTCCCCGCGGCAACAGGTCGTCGCCCCCTCCGGGGCTTCGATGCCTGTCCGCCGACCTCATGGGACGAGGCTTCCACGTCAGGACGCTCCGAACGCCAGCCGGTCGCCGGAGCCTTCCTCGGACTTCGCCCCCCGCATGCCGACGATGTCGGGTGACAGCTGACGCCGAGCCAGCCGGGCTAGTCCCCGGGTACTCATATCGCATTCAAGGGGGATAAATACTCTCTCCACCCCTGGCGTGCGCCCGGCGTCCTGCCGATTGGCGCGGCAGCATGCCCTCCGATCCTGGGGAGGGGGTCGCCGTGGCGTTCTGCTCTGCGGCTATCGCGTGCCGCTGCCCGGATACCCTCGGGATTGCGGGGCGTTCTCTTCCGCTCTAGGGGATGAATGCCTCCCCGCCCACCCGATCTCCCCACTCCTTCAGGATCCCCCCGCTCCGGCTGCGGTTGCCCTTCTCGAAGAGATCGAGAACTGCCAGCACCTCCCGTTTATGCGGGATCACGGTGTGGAGCCGGCGGAGATCGCCCTGGTAGACCTCGATACGCTGGTCGCCTTCGGCCTCTGCAATCCGGATCGGATCCCTTCCCACGGGGTTCTCCTTCATTGCATCGTACGCCGCGAGAAGGTGGAACGCATCGACGAACAGGTTCTCCCGGTTCACCTCGATGTTGCGGGCGCTCCAGTAGGCGGCGGCATACCAGG
This sequence comes from Methanomicrobiales archaeon, assembly GCA_034679905.1. Taxonomy (GTDB): domain Archaea; phylum Halobacteriota; class Methanomicrobia; order Methanomicrobiales; family JACTUA01; genus JASEFH01. Next base: position 34,513 of record JAXDAH010000117.1, read on the forward strand.
CATCGTTGAGGATGACGTGCGGCACGCCGAGCAGGGCGCCGACGATGCCGAGCGTTCCCGGGCCGCTGCAGGCATCCACGAAGAGGTATGGCATCTGCCGTGCGAGCCGGGTCGTAACCGAGGCGATCTTGAGATTGTTCTCCCGGGGGAACTCGAGGTGCGTCAGGGACTGCTGCTTGTAGATGACGGCGGGGCTGACGGGCGTGGGGAAGATGTCGGCGCGGACGTCGCAGCCGGCGAGCAGCTCGTGGACCTTCGGGGCATCCACGAGGGCGGAGTCGAACGCGCCCGGCACGAAGTCCCCGCACCGTACCCCCCCCCGGATCTCCGGCACCTCGCGCACCATCCGCTCCGCGCTTGCCGGGGCGACATGCCGCGAGAGGAGCACCAGGGAGTCCTTCGGGAGGAACGGGGGGCGCTGCATGGGAAAACCGGGGTGGACGAGCGGCATACCGACCTGCCGCAGGGCGGCGGAGCGGGGGAGGCCGCCCTCCTCGACGAGAATCACGTAGAGCTGGGCGAAGACGTCATCGATGAACCGTTTTCCGCAGTCGCAGGGGGGGGAGAGGGTGAAGTCCTTCAGGGGAGCGTTTTTATCCAGGACTCGCCCGCGGCAGGCGGGGCAGGGGGAGAAGATGTCCGGAACCCGGGCCAGCAGTTCGGGAGCCGGGGCGATGCAGTTCCCCCCGCAGACGGGGCATTCCATGTGTCTGCGTGGGTTGCGGAACTATAAAAGGCTCATGAAGGATAGGGGAAACGGATGTGATCGCTGCAGATGATAACTGAAGTTATCGAAGATCATGCCGCTCCCGGTGGCATGCTGGCACTCCCATGCTATCTGAAGCCTCTGAAGCGGTGTTTTCCCTACAGGTCAGCCTCCATGACCTCTTCCACCCTGGCCTGCATCTCGATCCTCGTGGGGTTGGGAGCCGTAATATCGATCGTGCCTGCATCGGCATATGCATTGAGGAGGTTTGCCTCTAGCTCATTGTAGTCCTCTACATGGGTTGCCCTCCAGGTCTTGCCGGCGATCACGCCCCGGTTGCCGCACGCGAGGTCGGCCTGACGGGGGACCTGCATCCTATAGCCGACAGAAATGGGGGCTCCTCTGGCTCGGATCCTACTCGGTCTCTGCCGCCGTGCCGCTCATCCGGAAATGCATCTCTGAACGGGGAGGTCATCCTAAAACTCTCCAGATCTGCAGGCACATGCCAGGTATATGTGGCCCAGGAATGCATGCTCACAGCGTTCATACCGGGGGAACGAGCTCCTTGAAGGCCTCGATCCAACTGAAGAACCGCCCGATCGCGCCCCGGTGTCATTAGCGTTTCTTGGGGATGTGGAACGGCCTTCCTTGTTTTGGATACTACTCGACGAGCCAATACGCGCACTCGATGGCCGCATGCGGGAACGGATGCGGGCTGAATTATCCCGGATACGAGAGATTACCGGAACGACCATCATCCACGCATCATTTCGAGGATGCCTATGCCCCTGCCGACCGAATTGCAATCATGCGGGAAGGACGAATTGTGCAGGTCGGAGAGACATCAGAGGTGTTTCTGCATCCTATCGATACCTTTGCAGCTGAGTTTCTCGGCATCGGGGATAGTACCTGTGGGGTTTCTTCAAGGCCGGGCAACATCGTGCAGATCACGACACCAAGCGGCCTGGCATCTGTTGCCGCGCTCCATCCGGAGGCTATCATCGTCTCGCAGGAACCATCTGCATCCGGTGCGAGGAACCGTTTACGGGGAACGGTACGCGAGATCGTCCCTTACGGGAGCATGGTTCGGGTAATTCTCGATGTCGGAATCCCCCTCATGGCCGTACTCACGCGCGAAAACTGCCGCGAGCTCGATCTTGAAGCTGGCTGCAGGGCGTATGCGACTTTGCATCGGCTGTCCACGTGATTCCGTGCACGTAGGAAGAAGACACATCCGTCTCGCCGGAATGTATATGTACACGAGGAGGATACAGCTTCGAATGCAGACGTATGAAGACGCTCGCACCGAAGTAAAGACGATCCAGAGATTGATGGAGCAGCCATGAATGCCCCCTTTTCAATCCCTGTCTCCCCGTATCCTGGCTGGAAGCGCCGGAGGTACAGTCTGAACCGCCCCGTCACGAAAGAGGATATCCTGGTATTCTTGGGAGACGAAGATCTCTATATCCGGGAGACAGCGGACGGTCCAGTACACATCGTGCATAAGTACGGTCTTCTCGAGATCCATGTTCTCGTCGGCGAAAATGGAGTTGACGTCTGGTACGATCCGAAGAAGGGATCGTATCCTCTGGAGTATCTCGAAGCGCTCCTGGAGACCCGGTTTTCGTGGACCTGATCCTGGTGCCCTAATCGATTCCCACCATCACTTCGGAGGCCTTGATGATGGCATAGACCTTCGACCCTTCTTTTAGTTTCAGGGATTCTGCAGAATGGGTAGTGATGGATGAGACGATCTCATTGCCGCCGGCGATCGTGATAACAACTTCCGTGCTGACGGGCCCCTTCTTAATTGTCTTCACGGTACCGGGGATCTGGTTTCGTGCGCTGATCTTCATGGGCTGCATTGCGTATGGGAACTCGGGCGTATTAATACCTTATCGTCAGACGAATGTACTGCTACCATCTCTTTTTCTCCTGCCTTTGCATTGTATCCTGATCAAAGGTAGAATCGAAGAGAGGATAGCAGCCCTCGCGGTGTCCGCAGCCTGTCCCCCCCATATGTGACACAGGGGGTTCCCATACCCCTCAGCCTGCTTACGATCGGGGAGTGAATCAGCACGGTTCTCGAGAGGCG
>JAXDAH010000118.1:0-6098 GCA_034679905.1 Methanomicrobiales archaeon
CGACCAGCGGGGAGATGAACATCCGCATCGGGGACACCTGGATCGACATGACCAAGCCGGGCATCGAGCAGCGGGGCCGGGCCAAGGAGTACATCGGACTGCTGCACCAGGAGTACGACCTCTACCCCCACCGCACGGTGCTCGATAACCTCACCGACGCCATCGGGCTGGAGTTCCCCAAGGAGCTGGCAGTGCGCAAAGCAATCCTCACCTTGAGCATGGCCGGCTTCACCGAGGAGAAGAGTCGCGAGATCCTGGATCGCCATCCCGGGCAACTCTCGGAGGGGGAGCGGCACCGCGTCGCGCTGGCCCAGGTGCTGATCCGCGAGCCCCGCATGGTGATCCTGGACGAACCCACCGGCACCATGGACCCCATCACCAAGATCGACGTGAAGCACTCCATCATCAATGCTCGGGACGAGACGGACGAGACGTTCATCGTCGTCTCGCACGACATGGAGTTCGTAAAGGACATCTGCGACCGGATTGCCCTGATGCGGGGCGGTCGGATCATCAAGATCGGGCCAACCGCCGAGGTGCTGGAGAGCCTCACCGAAGAAGAGCGCATGGTCCTGGGAAAGGCTGCCCCCTGAGGTGAGGCGGATGGAGATCCACCTCGATGGAAAGCGGGTGGAAGTGGGTGCGGGGGCTACAATGCAGGAGATCCTGCCCGAACGGGATCCCCGCTGCGCTGTCGCCGTCATCGTGCCGAAGGCTACCGAAGCGGAGCAGACCCGATCCCTGCAGATCGCGACGAGCGATGGCGAGGTGGTGGTCGAGCTCCTAGACCCGGCGCGGGCATCCCCGATCCTCTCCGCGATTGCAGGACCCCTCCCGGTCCAGTGGGCGGATCGGTACGTGGCGGCGTTCGGCCCGTTCCAGTCCGACATCAAGCCTGACCGCGCGCAGCACCTCTACGAGCGCGGCGACGTGATCCTGGGGTGCAGCGGCTACGATCCCGCCCGATCCGCCCTGGTCTTCTCGCGGATGCGCCATGTGGCCGATCACGGCGCCGCCGAGGACGGCGGCGTCATCGGCAGGGTGGTCAGCGGACGCGGGGTGATCGACCGCTGGTCTCCCGGAGACACCCTGGACCGGATGGAGCGGATGGTCAGTTTTGCCGACACCAGCCGTTCCTTTACGACGACAGACGGGAGCCTTCCCCTAGAGGAGGGGATGCAGCTCGTCTCGTACGTAGCCGCCGCCGTCGAAGGCTACGAGCCCGGGCGGATCGACACGCACAGCGCTGCGAGCGTGGAGCACCTCCTGCGGAGCACGCAGGACGGCTACTTCCGCGTCGGGCGGGCCACCAGCACGCACATCATGGATCCGGCCGCGGCCGGCAGCAGCGTCCCCGCGGAGCATACGACCGCCCGCCGGGAGGGCGCCATCACTGCCCGAGCGGTCGGAAGATCGCAGGGAGCCCTCTACATCTACCGCACGGACCTGCCGGGGACGCCGACCCACACCGTCGTCGGGCAGGTGACCCACGGCATCGAATTGGTGAAGCTCGCGGGGGAGGGGGACGCCCTCTGCCTGCGGATCGCACCGGAGCCCTGCGACTTCATCGGCCTCACGGTCCAGGAGGCCCGCAGCATCGGGACGGCGCGCCATATCGAAGTCGACGTGGACGCACCCGCCGGGGACGGGGTGGTGGTCGGCCAGGATCCCCCGACCACGCTGGAGGTGCTCGCGGCAGGGCGGGTCCGCCTGAAGTCGGTCGCCGCCGGGAAGGTGGTGGACATCGCGCTCGACGATCGCCATGCCCCGCTGACCGTCAAAGTGTTCCGGGCCGTCACGGGGCTGGACAGGCGCAGAGTGGGAACGATGCCCCTGTTCTTCCACTTCGAGGACGTCTACCTCTTCAAGCCCCGGCTGGGAGAGGGCATGAAGATCATCCCGGAGAACACCCCCCACGAGCGGGTCGAGCGCGCCGTCCTCGCGATGACCAACGACTCCCGGCGGGGAGCGGGCATGGTGGGGGTTCGGACGGAGGCGAGCACGGAGTTCGGGCCGACCTCCGAACCCTTCGACGGCACGAACATCATCGGGACTGTAGTAGATATGGATAAACTGAAAGGAATAAAAGAGAAGGAGACGGTATACATCCGCGAGGTGAGGGCGTGACCGAGTACACTCCCGAGCATGTCGGAACCGTCACGAAGTACGTCTTTGTGGAATCCCCCACGCTGACACCGGGAGAACTGGCGCTCCGGGCCTACGAGGTCTCCCGCGGAGCGATGATCAAGGAGACCTGTTTCGGGCTGCAGGTGAGCGGCGAGCCCGAGGATGTCGAGCGGATCATCGACCACGTCCGCTCGTTCGATCCCTGCCACATCTTCGTCAAGGATCGGGCGTTTCCACCGGGCGATCCCCGGCGCTGCCGGGCGAACCTGGGCGGGGCCCGTCCCGGGTTCCACGGGCTGGAGTACGAGTTCCGCCACCTGCGGAACGTCTCCGCCGGCCTCGAAGACCTGGAGCGGCGGCAAAGAGCTGGGAAGCCGGGAGTGGAGGAGAAAGCGCCCGTATGCGTTCCGGAGAGGCCCCGGCTCGGCATCCGGCGGCTGACCGAGCTGATGGAGGCAGAGGAGTCTTAAAATGGCAAAGGTCTTCATTTACCCCACGACGAGCCTGATCCTCTCCGACATGGTGGCCCGGTTCGGCCACGAGCCCCTCGGCTCCCCGCTGGGGATCCGGGAGCGTATCCAGACTGCAGGAGTCGACTCCCCGCCCCTCCAGATCACCCCCGAAGAGCCCAAGAAGGGGCTTCGCTATGCCGCGGTCGAGGTTCCGTCGGGTGTTCGGGGACGGATGGCGGTGATCGGCCCCCTGATCGAACAGGCGGAGGCGGCGATCATCATCAACGACGCGGATATGGCGTTTGGCTGCATGGGATGCGCCCGCACCAACGAACTGGTCAAGTACCTGGTCCGGCGGCGGGGAATCCCCATCCTCGAGCTGATGTACCCGAAGACCGAGGAGGAGGGGATCGCGTTCGTGGCCTCGATCCGGCAGTTCCTCCAGGATCTCGGGGGTGAGAAGCAATGACCGCCCCCGTTCGAATTGCCCAGCTCTCCTGCGGATCGGAATATAGCGGGGTGCAGAAGGAGATCAACGAGGCTGCCGCAGCGGTCAACGCGGAGATCTTCTTCCCCGACATATCGCTTGCCGATATCGAGCGGGACTCCGTTCTCTTCGGGCTCGAGGCCCGAAGCGCCGATCTAAAACTGGCGATCGCCCGCGCCAAGGCGCTCGTTGAAGGGCGGATCGATGCGGATGCCGTCTTCATCGGGACATGCTTCCGCTGCGCCGAGGCGGCGATCGTGCGAAACGAGCTCCGCCGCTACATTCACGAGAACTCCAGCCTGCCGGTCGTCAGCTATTCGTTCACGGAGCGGACGACGGCGGGGACGCTCCTCACCCGCATGGAGGCCCTCACCACCATCGCCCGACGGCGGGCGCTCCTCGCCCGCGAGGAGCAGGTGGGCCTGACGATGGGCGTGGACAGCGGCTCCAGCACGACAAAAGCGATTGTGATGCGGGACAATGCCATCATCGGCAAGGGCTGGGTGCCCACCACCGACGTGCTGAAGAGCGCGGACGAGGCGATCGCCCAGGCGCTCGGCGAGGCCGGGGTGAAGCGATCCGAGCTCGAGGCGATCGGCACCACCGGATACGGGCGGTTCCTGGTCGGGGAGCACGTAAAGGCCGACCTCATCCAGGAGGAGCTCACCGTGAACTCCAAGGGCGCCGTTTTCCTCGCCGAGCGCCAGCACGGACCGTGCACGGTGATCGACATAGGAGGTATGGACAATAAAGCTATCACGGTGCAGGACGGGATACCGGGCACGTTCACCATGGGCGGCATCTGCGCCGGCGCCTCCGGGCGGTTCCTGGAGATGACGGCAAAACGGCTCGGCGTGGATATCACGGAGCTCGGTCCTCTCGCCATGCAGGGGATGGGCGCGAACGTCCCCATGAACAGCTACTGCATCGTCTTTGGAACCCAGAGCCTGGTGAACGCCCTCGCCTCCGGATGCCCTCCCCAGGATGTCGCTGCTGCCGCCTGCCACAGTGTCGCGGAGCAGGTCTTCGAGCAGCAGCTCCAGGAGATCGATATCAAGGAGCCGGTGATCATGGTCGGCGGCACCTCCCTCATCGAGGGGCTGGTACATGCGATGGGGGCGCTGCTCCAGACGGAGATCCTGGTCCCCCGCTACTCGCAGTTCATCGGCGCCGTGGGGTCCAGCCTGCTCGCCTCCGGCTTCATCAAGGGAGAGTAAATGGCCCTCGACTACTTCGAAGTGGAATGCCCGGAACCCGTCGGCGGGGAGTACTACAGCCGGATCGCTTCGGATGTCCTGCAGGATCAGAACCTGCTCCGGGTGGTGGAGCGGCTCCACGTCTATATCGACCCGGGCATCCCCCTCTTCGTCGCGGTAGGGACCATGCGGAAACTCCCGCCCTTCGTCACGGTTGCGGATTTTGCCGAGGTGGCGGTGCGGGAGGACCGGGCGGTGATCACCCTCGGGAACGAGGCGTACCTGGTCCCGCTCCTCTCCGCCCTCTGGGAGCGTTTCGGCAGGCAGAACGTGGATCAGCCGGACCGCTTCACGGTCGTAGTCCATGGAGCGAATCCGGAGCTGCACGCGATCGATGATATGCACGTGACCAACCCGAGCGAGGGGGTCTATAAAGATCTGATCTACGCCTTCCTCCACATCGCCCCGGAGGGGTTCAAGGTGCGGCGTCAGCGGTTCGTGGATGGGAAGTTTTACTTTGTGGCGAGCGAGGATACCCTGCCGGAGGACGTGGTGGATGGCATTGTGCGCGAACGGTTCCGCAGGATGGGGGTGACGCTGTGATCCTGGTCCCGATCACGTACAAAGGGGGCGTGTACCAGCATGACCTGATCCTGGAACTCGTGGAGGATCTGGGCGGCTACGTCATCCAGAAGCAGATGATGGCGCAGGAGGTGGTCCTCCAGCTGATAGTGCCCAAAGACGACATCGACGCCATCCGGGAGGTGGCAAAACCGATGGCCGGCGAGGTCACCATCTCCCCCCTGGTGGGGACGGAGATTGCCGTGGTCTCCCCAAGCCTTGAGATCCATCACCTCCCGCACACCTCCTGCGACGTAGCCGAGTACCTGCGGGAGTACGGGGCGAAGACCAACATGATCGGCCTCTCCCGGGGTTTCGGCAAACGGATTGCGCAGCTCAATATCGAGGAGCGCGATGTGATCAACGAGCACGATCTGGTCGTCTACGTGCTCGGGAACTTCGAGACCTGTATCGCCCACAAGTTCCCCGTCCTGCGGCGGGGGATTCACGTTCCCATCGTGGTCGTCGGGGGACCGTCGCGGGAGGCACTGGAAAGGGCGATAGAGCCTCCGGTGGAAGGCTACGTGGGCGGCGTGGGACGGGTCATGCACCGCTTCAAGCGCCCGGAGGAGATCGAGAAGCTGGAGGAGATCATCTCCGAAGTGTCCCGGGTGATGGACAGAATTCGGGAGGAGATCGCTAAAGATCCTCTCTCCATCCTCCCCGCTCACCTGATGGACATCATCAACGACAGACTGCCCGAGATCCACGACGTCACCTCGCCAACGCCGATCACGGTCCAGATGGCCGGGCTCCGGGTGAAGCTGCCCTACGACCAGTTTGCGGATCGACTGCGTGAGCTCCCGATCGAGGGCGATGTGAAGCTCGGGGATGTGGCCGATCTCTCCCCCTCCCGCATGCGGAACTACATCGTGCTGAAGGTCCGCCCCTTCTCGGAGACCAATATCATGGTCTGATCGGGATTTCCTCACCCTTTTTCTGTTACCGCTGCCCGCAATATGCAGGATGCCGAGGCGGCAGACGGGTCCTGGCCGATTACCGTTCCCTTCATGGCTCCGCCGATACCCCCATCGAGGTTGACGGAGGCATTCTCCGTGGAAGGGTCTCGCCCCTCCCCCACGTTCGAGCGGTAGAGAATCTCCTGATTTCCCAGCCCCAAACAGGCCTATCGCATTATTCCCCTCCCCTCACCGAGGGGGAGGGGGCGGGGCCGAACCGGCCCCGGGCAGGGGGGTAAAGGTAAACAAAAACAGT
>JAXDAH010000119.1:0-7853 GCA_034679905.1 Methanomicrobiales archaeon
GTGCGGCGGGGAAGGGGCAGGGGTATACCCACCAGGATGGGGTAGGAGCCCATCTGCCGCCCGAACGAGAGGTTTCCCTCCTCCTCGACCACCACCCTGCGGAGCACGGTCCCGAGAGGGAAGACCCGCTGCAGCATAGGCGTATCGAACTGTTGCCGCACCCACTCCTTGAACCGGCGGAACGGGATCACGTGTCTTCCTAACGTGTTCCGCTCGTACGCGGGCGTGCCGGGGAAGGGCATCACCTGGCGGATGTTCACCCGCCGCACCATGAGGCCGTCAGCGTAGACGCGCTCCAGGAAGCGGCGGTTCATATCGAATGTGGCGGGCGTCTCCTCGGCGAGGCCGATGACGAAGTTCAGGCCCGGGAGGAGGTCCGGGATCCCGTCGCACCGCATACCGCCCTCCTCGTTCACGACCCGGATCGCCCGGTACACCCCCTCGGGGGATGCCTTGAGGTTGTTGGCGCGGATCACGGCGGGATCGGCGGTCTCCATACCGAACGCCGCCACGTCGCCGGGGGTGTGGCCTTGAACGATCGCCCGCAGGGCCTCCCGGCTCGCCTCCTCGTGATGTGCGATGGTCCCCGGGTTCACATTGTCGATGTGGAGGGTGACGAGATCCGGCGCCGCCCGCCGGATGGCGGAGAAGAGATCGGAGAGCAGTTCGGGGCGCGGGCGGGGATACTCGGAGCCGTCCGCGCCGTAGACAAGGAGGTCCGGCTGCCGCCCCAGGCGGAAGTGTCGGGCGCCGTGGCGGTAGAGCGCTTCCACCTCCTCCGCGATGCCCGCAACGGAGCGGTAGCGGGGCAGCCCGTAGAGGCGCTCGGTGCAGAAGGCGCAGCCGCCCGCGATGGTGCGGGGGCACCCCCGCCCGCTCTCGAGCTCGCACATGACGTGGGGGAACGCAGGGTGCTGCGCGATGATCCCGGCCCCCCGGGCGAACCAGCGGTCCGCCCGGGCGTAGTCGACCTCTCCTGCCGCCTCCCCGCCGGCGAGATAGGCGTCCAGCGCCTCGGCCGGCGAGCCGGCAAGTGTTACGTCAAAACCGGGGATCGGCTGCTGCACCGCTCTCCTCCCCCCCTGCGCGGCATACCCGAAGAGGATCGGGCCCCCCAGCACCTTCTTCGGGTGCCGCAGGGAGGCGCCGATCTGCCCGATCTCCATCGCCGTCGCCGGTTTGCCCCCCAGATAGGCACCGGGGACCGTGAGGCCCGCGATCATCACCACGAGATCGGCGGTGCGATCGAGTTCCGGCAGCAGGGCGGGGTCCGAACGCAGCTGGTCGATGGTCAGGTAGCGCACCTCCCGCCCGTGATCCCGCAGGACCCCGGCCAGCTCGCGGATGTAGGGGGAGATGTAGGGCGGGACGCCCAGGCACGCGGGTTCGTCCACGTAGCCGTCCAGCAGGACTGCCCTAGAGGTCATGCCCGATCCGCGCCAGCAGCCGTCTGGCCCAGTAGAGCTTGCCCCGCTTCAGGGGGTCGACATGGGGGTCGTCGAGATCGAAGCCGACGATCCGCACCTCCCGGGCGCCGAGGGCATGGGCGGCGTAGACTGCGCGGTCTCCGTCGGTGAACCCGCCGAAGTTGTGGACGTGCGGGAGCGGGCGGCTCTGGGTGGTGGCGACGAGCGGCCCGGTAAACCTCGGCACCCAACAGCGGAGGAGCGGCATGTTGTCCCCATGGGCGTGCACCACCATGACGCTGCCCCGTCGGTTCAGGGAGAGGAACGCATCCGTCGCCCCGTCGAGGTCGGTGAAGACCGCGGCGGGGAGGATGCCGCGGGCGTCGAGCACCAGGGCGGCGGCATCCGCTGCGAAGACCACGTCCCCGATCCCGTCCAGCTCGTCCGCAAGGCTCGGGGCGTTGCCGCAGACGGTGACCGCTTCGCCCCGTGTCCGCTCCTCGAGCAGGGCGACATCGTCGCGGCGGATCAGCGAGTCGAGGAGGGCGGCGGCTTCCTCGTCCTTTTCCCGATCAAAAGAGAAGTAATCCAGGATCTCGGTGTAAACGGGCTCCCACTCTTCAAAGTTCAAAGATATCATGGTTCTCTTCTTTCTCCAGCCCGACGACGCGGAGGAACTTCGAGATGATGGGCTCCTGGACGAGACTTAAGAGATCCTCTTTGGTCTTGACCAGACTGAAGTAGGCGAGGGGGATGGTGACGGCACCCATATTCGCGTGCCCGCCCGCATCCGCGATGTCGCCGAACGCCTCCTTCAGGACGTTGCCGATGTGCAGACGGATGTCGCGGTTGCGGGCGGAGATGAAGATCGCCGAATCCCCGATGCCGTAGACGAGGGCGGTGTTCACGCCTTCGAGCCCGATCAGGAGGTCCGCTGCCTGCGGTATGGCATCCCGGTTCCGCACGAACCCGACGTTGGAGAAGAGGTAGCCGCTGCGGATCTTCTTGTTGCGGATCGCGTGCCCGAGCACGTCGAGCGTCTCCTGGGATACCGCGGGGGAGACGATCTTGTCCAGGAGGTCGGCATCGGTGAGCGGCAGGAGGAAGGCGGCGTAGGTCAGGTCCGAGGGGGTGATGCTCCTGCGGAAGTCGCGGGTGTCCGCGCGGATCCCGTAGAAGAGCGCTGTCGCCACCTTCTTGCTCACCGGGATCTCCAGCTCCTGGAGGTACTGGGTCATGATACTCGCCGTCGCGCCCATGCCCGGACGGTTGTCGACGAAATCGGCATTCAGGCTCTTCAAATCGCCGTTTTTGTGGTGGTCGATGATGATGTTGATCCGGGTGTCCCGCGGGAGATCGTTGTTCTCGCCCGGCGCTGACGAGTCCACGAGCGCCAGGTAGCTGCATTCGGAGAGCACCTGCGGCGTGATCCGCTCCATGCGGATATCCAGCATGTTTACGAAGGCCTTGTTCTCCTGGTGTCCGATATTTCCGCTGAACAGGATGCGCGTCTGCAGTTTTTTGTCGCTCGCCTCGTCGGCGATGGCTGCCAGCGCCATAGCGCTCGAGATCGAGTCCGGATCCGGGTTGGCATGCGTGATGATGCCGAGCGTCCCCTGCCATCCCGCCAGCAGGTCGTAGAGCTTCCGTGCCAGGCGGGAGGCGTGGAACGTCTTGATATGGCGCACCGCCGCCTTGGCGATGAACTCCTGGGGATAGATGACAAGGTCGGATCCGGCATCCTGCAGCATGTTCGTGCTCATCGGGTCCACGGCGCGCGCGATCACGTGGGTCGAGGGATACCCGCTCTTGATGGAGCGGACCGCGGCAAGGTTGGCATCCTTGTCGTTGCTCAGCACGAACGCCGTCTCGGGCACCGGCAGCCCTTCGAGGAGCGCGGGATCCCGCAGGTCCCGCTGGATCGCCTCGTACTTGTGCATGCGGAGATCCTCCACGCGCTTCTGGTCGTGATCGATGACGAGGATGCGATCGGTCTCCTTGGAGAGCTCCTCGATCACGTGATAGCCCGTGCTCCCGCAACCGAATATGATATAGTCCATTTTCTCTTTTGCCGGGTCAGGGACGGTATCGGACATGTCTATTCACTGTCAGCTCCGTAGCATATTAAGGAGTTCCGAAAGTTATATCTTTATATATAGACCAGTTATTTAGGTCAACTGCAAGGGCCTGTAGCTTAGTCAGGCAGAGCGATGGACTCTTAATCCATCGGCCAGGGGTTCAAATCCCTTCAGGCCCGTTCATTTTTTGTTTTTCTAATATTCTGTACCAGACCGCGCAACTTTCTTCGGCGGCAGATTATTTGCCGATCTTCATGAGCATCTCCTCGAGACTGGGACAGCGCGACTCGATCCGCTCCACTGTCCCGCCCATCCCGGCGATCTCTGCCGTGATCCGATTCATCTCGAGGATATCCGGAGCCTCTGCCCGGTACAGGCCTCCATCCTGCACAGCGGTACATCCGGCTTCTGATAGATCCACTGCAGCACCGTAGAAGAAGATCCGGTAGGTGATGGATCCGAACTGCTCCCGCAGCTCCTGCATGCTCCCGCAGGCCACTGCCCTCCCCTTTCGCAGTATCATCACGGCGTCGCAGATCTCCTCCACCTGGTAGAGGTTGTGGGCGGAGAGCACGATGGTCTTCCCTTCCCGCCGCAGATTCTTCAGATATTCAATAATATCGCGGGACGTCATGGGATCGAGCCCCGACGTGGGCTCATCGTAGACGAGGAGACGGGGATCGTGGAGGAGGGAGCGGGCGATGGCCACCTTCCTCCGCATGCCCTTGGAGAGCGCCTGTATCTTCTTGCCGTCGGGCTCGAGGGAGAGCGTCTGCAGGAGAGCCCGTGCTTTTCTCTCGATGTCTGCCGCATCCATGCCGTAAATCTCGCCAAAAAAATGCAGGTACGCCGGCACGGTCATGGTTTCGTACAGCCTCGACTCCTCGGGAAGGTAGCCCAACAGCCGTTTCAGTTCCAGCGGTTGCCGCAGCACATCGATGCCGTCCACGACGAGCCGACCGGCAGTGGGAGTGATGAGGCCCGAGAGTATCTTCAACAGCGTTGTTTTGCCGGCTCCGTTATGCCCGACGACCCCGAAGATCGCCGACTCGTCCAGCTCAAAGCTGACATCGTCGAGGGCTGCAAACCCATCGTACTCCTTTTTCAGGGAGGCGGCACGGATCATCAGTTTAGACTATTTTCGCATGCATTTAATATAGTTTATTATAAGTGTAAATGAACCATTTTTACGGATATAGAATTATTATGCGTGCTATCTCTGCCATCTTGACGATAGCCCGCTGGGAGGTCAGCAGATCGCTGGCCACCATGAGCCGGAATGTGCTGCCGGTATCGGCGGTCCTCTTCCTGGCCCTCGTGCTGGCGGGCGGGTTTGCCGCGGAGAGCGGCATGCACCTGCAGGATGGCATCTACCGGGCAGGGGTGGACGATCTCGAGCACTACGACATACTCGCGGCAGACGGGAGGTTTGACGTGGATATGGCGGAGGGGGACGTGCTGCTCCGGCACAGGGGATCCTACGACCTCGTCGTCGTGAACGGGAGAGTGTTCTATCGCGCAACGGAGAGGGGCAGAGCTGCGGTGCAGGCGCTCGAGCGGGACTACGCCCGCTACGTGGCATCCGTCTACATCGGGCAGGAGGACCTCTTTGCCGCCTACCCCCTCTGGATCGAGACGGAGTACGTGAAGAGCGAACTGAGCTTCCAGGCAACGGAGAGCGGCCAGGTTCTCGGGGCATCCAGCGGCAGAGAGCGGGATCCCGCACCCGAGGGGGCGGTGGTGGAGGTGCCTGCCCCTCCGCCGACCCTGGGCTTCACGGAGGCGGAGCTCCGCAGGGGACTCGCGCAGGGAACGGCAGCGGACGACTCCGTCGAACGCTATACACAGGTATTCTCAAGAGAGAGCACGCTCGAGGGCTACACGATCCCCTCACAGTTATCCCCCTCCCTTCCCTTCGATACGATCGTCCTCGTATTCGTCTTCATCTTTCCCCTGTACTTTACCGCACAGTTCTGCATGATGAGCGTCATGAACGAGCGGGTGGAGAGGAAGGGGGAGGTGCTGCTCTCCACACCCCTCCGCCCCTTCCAGATCGTCGCCGGAAAGCTGCTCCCCTACTTTTTCACCATGATCCTGGTCTCTCTGGCCCTCGTACTCGCGCTGGGTGCGCCGCTCTCCGTACTCCTGCCGCTCCTGCCTGTGATGCTTCTCTTCCTTGCAAGCGCTCTTCTGATCGGGATGCTGTCCAGGAGCTTCAAGGAGCTCTCGTTTGTATCCATCTTCTTCTCGACGATTGCCACCGCGTACATCTTTTTCCCCACTGTTTTTGCCCATGTCCATGCGATCAGCCTCATCTCCCCGCTGACGCTGGTGGTGCTCGGCCTGCAGGGCGAGGGGTTCGGCCCTGCGGACTACTTCTACGCAACCGCCCTCTTCTATCTCACCAGCGCCGCTCTTCTCTACGTGGGTATCGCCAACTTCCGTGAGGAACGGCTGTTCGGACAGTCGGGTTTTCTCTCGCGGGCCCGGGAGTTCGTGGATTCGAGCCTCTCCACAGAGCAGCCGCTGGCATCCCTCCTCCTGCTGAACATTCTCCTGATCCCCTTCGTCTTCATGGTCCAGATGATGGAACTCGTCCTCTTCTTCAACCTCCCCATGCCGCTGTCCCTGCTGCTCTTGATCCTCTGTGCAGCCTTCACAGAGGAGGTCGCCAAATCGATAGGCCTCTATACCCTCTTCCGCCGGGAGAGATGCAAAATGCCTGTAAAGACGCTTCTCCTGGCCTGCGTCGCCACGGCGCTCGGTTTTCTGCTCGGCGAGAAGCTGCTGCTCTTTGCCATGCTCACCCAGATCACGGACTCGATCTTCGGGACCATCCTGTTCTCCTCTCTCCAGGTTCTCTACTGGCCGTTCCTGCTCCACCTCACGGGCACCGGGATCGTCGCCATCGCACTGAAATCGACGGGAACCCGCGGGTACATCCCGGGCATCCTCCTGGCAACGGTCGTGCACAGCCTCTACAACCTGCATCTCATCCTGGGGTGGGGCGGATGAGCGGAAAGCACGTCTGGATCATCGCCAGGAAGGAGCTCCGCGGTCTCTACAGCGAGAAGACGATCATCCTTGCTATCTTCCTCCAGCTCTTCATCGCGATGTTCTCCACCTTCCTGATGGTGGGGCTGACCGCGATGTACGATCCCGCCGCCATCTCCCGGTTCTCCACGATCGAATACAGGGTCGGGTATGCGGGCAGCGACTCCTCGTTGATGGACTATCTGGAAGAGAGTCCCGACTTTCGCGTGCACCGCATGGACCTCTCGGAGGCGGTTGCGAGTCTGAAAGAGCGGAAGCTGTCTGCCGTGCTGTACATGCCGGATACTCCGCCGCAGTCGGACGACCCCGTGAAGGTCACCCTGTACCTCATCCAGAACGATCTCCAGACCGCCGTCATCGAGATGAAGTTGAGGGACGTGCTCTTGAAGTTCGAAGACGAACTCCGGTCGGCGCGGGCGTACCGCCTGGATACGCAGCCCGCGGACCTGCAGCTGCCGCCCGGCCGTCCCGCCGGGGGATTCTTCGAGTTCGTCTACGGCCTCCTGGTCCCGCTGCTCGTCTTCCTCCCGGCCATTGTCGCATCCGCTCTGGTGATCGACCTGATTACAGAGGAGTTCCAGTACCACACGCTGGAGACCCTGGTCTCGACGCCGATCGCGTTCTCCGAGATCGTCGCCGGCAAGATCCTCGCCTGCGAGCTCCTCGTTCCCCTCCAGGCCGGGGCATGGCTCCTGCTTCTCTCTGCAAACGGCATTCCCATACTCCATATCCCGGAGATCCTGCTCCACGTGAGCGTTGCATCCCTGATCCTCATCCTGCTGGCCGCCATCGTCGCGCTCCACTACCGGGAGCGGAGCGACGCTCAGTTCGTCTTCTCGACCGCGCTTGTGGCGGTGCTGCTGCTTGTCCTCGCCCTGCCGGGCAATCCTCTCAACATGCTCACGCGTCTGGCGGTGGGAGCGATGGGAGCGGAGCACTGGCTGTCCCTTCTGGTGCTCCTCGTCTGCAGCAGTGCACTCGCGGCAGGTATACATCGCCTCACGAGATCGGGATAGAAGAGGTGTACGCACCCCCCTGGAGGTCCTGGTTTTGCCTGAAGAAAGTGCCTGGCAGTTCCGCTGGCATAGCAGCCGGCGGATAAAAAAAGGATGCAGAGATACCCTTTTATAGCCAAAGAGCCATTCCGTCCTGCAGGAGAGTGAACCTATGGCAAATGCTGAAGTGACGGATGCTTGGCTGGGCGGTGCTGCGGACAAGAAGCAGAAGCTGTCGGGAACCGTTCCAAAGGCGAATCTGAGTAAAGTCTTCTATAGCGTACGGGGAACGCTGCCGGCGAACACCCCGTCCCTGAAAC